>NZ_JACBXC010001547.1 GCF_013870535.1 Streptomyces phytophilus
GGCGGCCAGTCGCGGGGTGGGGCGCCGGGCCTTCCCCGCGAGGTAGCGCTCGACCTGGCGCTGGGAGCAGCCGAGGCGTTGCGCGGCGGCTCGGGTAGAGCCTCGCTCGGCCTTGACGAGGAACCTCATGCGGGCTTGCGGGCCGGTGGGGATGGGGCGGGTGGCGGTGGCCTGGAGCGCGGCTTCGAGGGATTCGCCGATCGTCGCCATCGTCTACTCTTCCCCGTCGCGGGTGGGGTCGTCCTTGAGGTGCCGGGCCGGGTTGAAGCCCTGCTCGATGATCTCGGCGGCCCACCACAGGTCGCGTACGCCCTCCACCTTGGTCATGCCCGGTGAGACGCCGAGGCGGAAGACGCCCGGGGCCGGCTTTCCTTCGGGGGTGCGGGGCAGCAGCTCCAGCGGCGACGGGCCCGGGGCGGGGTAGGCGACGCAGTCGGAGAGCACCGCGATGGGGTAGCGGCCGTGGGCGGCCATCTTCGTCATCTTGCGGTGCATGTTGACCCGGGCGGCGGCGATGACCGCCGCGCGGATGTCGGGCCGCCAGGTGGGGCGTTCCAGGGCCGCCCACCGCTGGTCTGCGCGGAACCTCGCCTTGCCCTGGGCGCGTTCGCGGAGCTTGCCGATGCCGCCCTTGACCGTCGCCTTGACCGCGGACAGCACCGCCGCGGCGGCCGGGTCGGTCTCCTTGTGGCCGGCCATCGCCTGGAGGAAGGCGGCTTCGGTGAGGTCCTTGGTGACGCCGAGGTCGGCCATCGTGGCCAGGTAGGCGTCGCGCAGCCGCTCGTACCACGGGTCCAGGTAGGCGCCGGACTCCGGGCGCAGCCACGCTTCCAGCGGGGCTACGTGGTGGCCGAGTTCGGCGGCGTAGGCGACGGTGGGGGTGGCGTACCAGGCCGGGCCGGCCGGGCGGTCGCCGGTGGGGGTGAACGGGCTGGGCAGGCGGGGGTCCAGGTCGATGTGGGAGAGGTCGGCGTACCAGGAGCCGGGGATCTTCTTGTCGAAGCGGGGGCCGTCGGTGTGCACCGGGGCGCACAGGCCGACGGTCAGCCGGTTCGCCGCCGCGGCGAAGGCGGCGTTGACGTCCAGGCCGATCACGTACGGCAGCGCGCACTCGGCGTCGGTGAACCCGCCGGGGCGGACCCAGTCGTACGCCTCTTCGTCCAGCTCCTGGCCCTCCGGCCGGCCCTTCGCGGCGGGGTGCTCGGGAGGGGCCTCCGGCGGGGCGGGGTCGACCGGGGCGGT
>NZ_JACBXC010001548.1 GCF_013870535.1 Streptomyces phytophilus
GCCAGCGGCGTGCCGTCGGCGATGCCGCGGACCACCTCGTACGAGGGGTCCCCGCCCGGGGCCGCGGGCATCAGCCACATCTGGAGGAACGCCAGCGGCGCCGGGCCCCCGTTGCGTTCCGCGTGCCGGATGCCCGTGCCCGCCGACAGCCGCGCGACGTCCCCGGGGCGGACGGTCTCCGTGCGGCCGGCGGAGTCCTCGTGGGTCAGCTCGCCGTCGAGGACCCACGTGACGATCTCCATGTCGCGGTGCGGGTGTTCGGCGAAGCCCGCGCCCGGCCGCAGCCGCTCCTCGTTGCACGCGACGAGCGAGCCGAAGCGCACGTTGTCCGGGTCGTAGAAACCGCCGAAGGAGAACGCGTGCAGTGTCTCGATCCCCGCCTGCGCGTCCCCGCCGCGGTAGCGCCCCCGCGCCCGCCGTAGCTGAATCACCCCGCCACCGTACGCCCCGGAAGACGGCCCCCGGACGCCGCTTTCGTCCGACGCGACCCGGATAGGGCAGGCTAGACCCGTGCCTGAACCGACCGAGACACCCGAGCCGCCCGATCGCGACGCCGCCCGGTTGCATCATCCGCACGCCGCGACCCTGCGCCGACTGGAGAAGTCGTCCGGGGAACTCGCCGCCGGCGCCATCGCCCGGATGGATGAGCAGCTGCCCTGGTACCGGGCCATGCCCCCGGAGCACCGCTCGTGGATCGGGCTGGTGGCGCAGGCGGGCATCGCGGCGTTCACGGAGTGGTTCCGGCACCCCGAGACGCCGCAGGCCATCTCCACCGACGTGTTCGGCACGGCGCCGCGCGAGCTGACCCGGGCGATCACGCTGCGGCAGACGGTGGAGATGGTGCGTACGACGATCGAGGTGATGGAGTCCGCGATCGAGGACGTCGCCGCGCCCGGCGACGAGTCCGCGCTGCGCGAGGCCCTCCTCGTCTACGCCCGCGAGATCGCCTTCGCCACCGCCCAGGTCTACGCGCAGGCCGCCGAGGCCCGCGGCGCCTGGGACGCCCGGCTGGAGTCGCTGGTGGTCAACGCGGTGCTCTCCGGCGAGGCCGACGAGGGCGCGGTGTCCCGCGCGGCGGCGCTGGGCTGGAGTTCGCCGGAGCACGTGTGCGTGGTGCTGGGCACCGCGCCGGACGGCGACAGCGAGCTGACCGTGGAGGCGATCCGCCGGGCCGCGCGGCACGCGAAGCTCCAGGTGCTGACCGGGGTGCTGGGCAGCCGGCTCGTGGTCATCGCGGGCGGC
>NZ_JACBXC010001549.1 GCF_013870535.1 Streptomyces phytophilus
GGAGTCGCCGACGAGACCGGTCACCGCGGCGAACAGCCAGTAGGCGATCACGACGAGCAGCGGGAAGCTGAAGACGACGGCCGGAAAGCCCAGCGCCGCATCCACGAAAGCACCCATCACCGCCCCCCTCTGCCGCGCCGAACGGTGGCCCCCCGCCGTCGGCGCCGACGGAACTCACCGTGCCAGCCAGCGCGTTCGGAAACATTTCCTGGTTCCGGCAGACTTCGTGCACCGTGACTGCACGGATACGGTGAGGCACGGCCATCCCTGGCATCCCGGCCGCCGCCGCCGATACCGTGCAGCGCCCGGGGCGCCGCCACCGGCCCGGGAGCGCCCCACGCGACGCCTTCCCGCATGGCGCCCCGGTGGGTGACTGAGTACGCTCTGGCCCGACCATCAGGGGCAGTGAAACGGGCGGAGAACGGGGGACGTCGGTGGAGGAGACGCCGCCGGAGCGGACCATCGGGGGGCGCTACCGGCTTGTCGGGCAACTCGGCGTCGGCGGGTTCGGGCGGGTGTGGAAGGCGTACGACGAGGCGCTGGGCGTTCAGGTCGCCGTCAAGGAGGTGTGGCTGCCCCAGCAGGCGGGCTCGGAGGCGGAGCATCGTGAACGGGTGGTCCGCGCCGCGCGTGAGGCCCGCAACGCGGCCCGCCTGCGCGACCATCCGCATGTCGTCGCGGTCCACGACGTGGTGGTCGAGGACGGCGCGCCCTGGATCGTGATGCGCCTGGTCGACGGGCGCTCCTTGGAGGAGCGGCTGCGCGCGGACGGGCGGCTGCCCGCGCCGCTCGTGACCGAGACGGCCGTCGCCCTGCTCAAGGCACTGAAGGCCGCCCACGCGGCCGGGATCGTGCACCGCGACCTGAAACCCGCGAACGTGATGCTCACCGACGACGACCAGATCCTCCTCGCCGACTTCGGCATCGCCGTCCACGAGACCGACACCCGCCTCACCACCGCGGGCGGAGTCATCGGCTCCGCCGAGTACATGGCCCCCGAACGCCTCAACGGCCTTCAGGACCGGGCCGCCGGCGACCTGTTCTCCCTCGGAGTCACCCTGTACGAAGCGATCGAGGGCACGTCCCCGTTCCGCAGGGACACCCCCACGGCCACCCTCGCCGCCGTGGCCCTCCACGATCCGCCGCCGATGCGCCACGCGGACCCCGTCCTCGCCTCGCTCGTCACCGCCCTTCTGGCCAAGAAGCCCGAGGACCGCCCGAGCGTGGACAGCACCCTGGCG
>NZ_JACBXC010000155.1 GCF_013870535.1 Streptomyces phytophilus
CGCCCCCTCGCCGGGGTCACCGTCCAGGTTCCCGGTCAGCTCCTCCCCGGTGAGGCCCGGCAGGGGCCCCGGCGCCCCTTCCCGGTCAGAGCGCTAGCCGCGGGTCCCGTCGGGCCAGAGGCGGGTGGAGAGCACCAGGAGGTAGCCGTCGGGGTCACGGAGGGTTGCGCCCCAGGTGTCCCAGTACGGGTTGTGCGCGGGGACCCGTTTCCCGCCGTGCTGTTCGAGTCGTTCCACCAGGGGGTCGGGCACCGGTTCGCCGAGGTAGACCACCAGCAGGTCCTCGGCGGTGGGCCGGGGGGCGACGGGGGCGGCGGGGTCGTGGACGAGTTCGAGGTGCCAGGCGGCTGCCGGCCAGCCGAGCATGAGGAGCGAGTGGTCGCCGGGGGTGCCGTCCGCCGTGTGCCGGTACTGGACGTCGAGGCCCAGGCCCGAGTGCCAGAAGCGCTCCGCGGCCTCCAGGTCGCGGGACGGGCGGGCGATGCGTACGTGAGCCGTGGCGTCAGCCGGCACGTGCTGCCTCCTGTGCGGTGCGGTCGCCGGGAACCGGCGGTGTCACGCAGCCTAGGGAGCGGCTCGGCCGGCCGCCCATCGGGCGCTGGTCCTAGGTCCGGCCGCGGCGGTCGGCCTCAGGATTCGAAGCGGGCGCGCAGCGCCTTCTTGTCGAACTTGCCCGTGCCGGTACGGGGCACCGCATCCACCAGTTCCACGCGGTCCGGCAGCTGCCAGCGGGCGAAGCCGCTGCGCTCCAGGTGCGCGCGTACCTCCTCCAGGGTCACCGTCGCGCCGGGGCGCGGGGCCACGCACACCAGCGGTCGTTCCGACCACTTCTCGTCCGGCACCGCGACCACCGCCGCCTCGGCGACCGCGTCCATCGCCATCACCGCGGACTCCATGTCGACCGAGGAGATCCACTCCCCGCCCGACTTGACGAGGTCCTTGGCGCGGTCGGTGATGACGAAGTAGCCGTCGGGCGTGCCGGTCGCGATGTCGCCGGTGGCGAACCAGCCGTCCTCGGTGAACTGCCCGCCGCCCTCGCCGCCGAGGTACGCGTCGGCCACCCAGGGGCCGCGTACCAGCAGTTCGCCCATCGACGCGCCGTCCCACGGCAGCGGGCGCCCGTCGCCGTCCCGGATCTGCGTCTGCACCCCGGGCAGGGGCAGTCCCGCCATGCCGCGGACGGCGTCCGCGAGCCGTTCCTCGTCCCAGCCGCGCATGTGCTCCTTCGGCCAGGCGAAGCTGGCCAGCGGTGACGTCTCCGTCATGCCCCAGATCTGCACCAGGGGGATGCCGAACTCGGTGCGGTAGCGGTCGACGAGCGCCCGCGCCGGCCGGGCCCCGCCGCACAGCAGATGCCGTACGTCCGGCAGTCCGCCGCCGCGGGCGGCGATGGCGTCGGCCACGGCCATCCACACGGTCGGCACGCCGGCCGCGACGGTGACGCGCTCCGCGGCCATCAGGTCGACCAGCGCCGCCGCGTCCAGGGGCCCGGCGTAGAACACCTGCTTGGCGCCGTACGGGGTGGCGGTGTAGGGCAGCCCCCAGGCGTTGGCGTGGAACATCGGCACCACCGGCAGCACCGCGTCGCCCGGCCCGATCGACATCGCGGCCCGGGAGGAGCCCGCGACGGCGTGCAGCATGGTCGAACGGTGCGTGTAGACGACGCCCTTGGGCCGTCCGGTGGTGCCGGAGGTGTAGCACAGGCCGAGGGGCGCCCGCTCGTCGATCTCGCGCGGCTCGTACGTCCCGGGCCGCCCGGCGATGAGTTCCTCGTAGGCGACGGCGCCCGGCAGCGCGGTGCCGGGCGGCACCCGGTCGCCGAGGACCACCACGTGCTCCACGCCCGCGAGGCCGCCGCGCTCGGCCACCTGCTCCAGCAGCGGCAGCAGGTCCGCGTCCACGAGGACGGCCCGGTCCTCCGCGTGCCTGACGACGTAGGCGAGTTCGTCGGCGGACAGCCGCACATTCAGGGTGTGCAGCACCCGCCCGGTGCAGGGCACCGCCCAGTACGCCTCCAGGTGCCGGTAGCCGTTCCAGGCCAGGGTGGCCACCCGGGCGCCCGGTGGCAGCGCCAGCGCGTCGAGCGCGTGCATGAGCTGCTGCGCGCGGCGGCCGAAGTCCGCGTAGGTGTACCGGTGCTCGCTGCCGTCCGGGAGGCGGGTGACGACCTCGGTGTCGTGGAAGTAGCGCGGCCCGTGGTCGAAGAGCAGCCAGCTGTTGAGCGGGATGTCCATCATCGCCATGGCGGACATGTTGACCGGGGGCCGGGACCCGGACCACGGATGAATCCCACACTCCGCACCACCCCCTTGTGGAGATGTTCTCTGTAGTCGCGACTGCCGTCCGCTTCTACGTTCTCCCCGACGCCGACACCCTGTCGGCCACCCATCCCGCGGCATCCGAGGTCGGCATGACGAGCACGACGAGAACGACGAGCGGTGGCACCGCCCCGCTCCCGCGCGCCATCCTGTCCACCCACGGCCTGACCAAGGCGTTCGACGGCTTCCGCGCCGTCGACGAGGTGGACCTGGCCGTCGCGGAGGGCACCGTCCACGCCCTGGTCGGCCCCAACGGGGCCGGGAAGACCACGCTGTTCAACCTGCTGACGGGCTTCCTGCCGGCGTCGGCGGGGCGGATCGAAGTGGCGGGGCAGGACATCACCGGGCTGCCGCCCGAGAAGGTGGCGCGCCTGGGGGTGGCGCGCTCCTTCCAGGTCACCAGCCTCTTCCCCGCGGTGACGGCACGCGCCCATCTGGAGCTCGCGCTGCAGGCCGGCACCGACCTGGGCCGCAGGTTCTGGCGCTCGGACCGGCTGCTGGCACGGTTCACCGGGCGGGCGCGGGAGCTGCTGGACCAGGTGGGCCTGGCCGAGCGGGCCGAGGCGCCGGCGGGCAGCCTGCCGTACGGGCAGAAGCGCGCGCTGGAACTGGCGCTCGCCCTCGCCCTCGACCCCCGGGTGCTGCTGCTGGACGAGCCCACGGCCGGCATGGGCCTGGAGGACGTGGACCGCACCGTCGCGCTCGTGGACCGCATCCGCGCCGGGCGCACCGTGGTGCTGGTCGAGCACAACATGAGCGTCGTCGGCTCGCTCGCGGACACCGTGACGGTGCTCCAGCGCGGCCGGGTGCTCGTCGAGGGTGCGTACCGCACCGTCCGCTCCGACCCGCGGGTCGTCGAGGCGTACCTGGGGGCCGGCGTTGCTTGAGGTGCGGGGCGTGAGCGCCCACTACGACGAGGCCGAGGTGCTGCGCGGCGTGTCCCTGGAGGTCGGGGCGGGCGAGGTCGTGACCCTCGTGGGCCGCAACGGGGCGGGGAAGACGACGCTCCTGCGCTGCGTGATGGGCCTGCACCGGCGGGCGTCCGGGACCGTCCGCCTGGAGGGCCGGGACCTCGGCGCCGTGCCGCCCCACCGCAGGGCCCGCCGCGGCCTCGGGTACGTCCCCGACGACCGGGGCATCTACGCGGGTCTGAGCGTGGAGGAGAACCTCACGCTGCCCCCGGCGAAGGGGGCTTCGCCCTGGCCGCTGGCGCGGGTCTACGAGGAGTTCCCGGCCCTCGGCGAACGCCGCCGGAGCCCCGGCGGCAAGCTCTCCGGCGGCGAGCAGCAGATGCTCGCCCTCGCCCGGGTCCTGCGCACCGGCGCGCGGGTCCTGCTGTGCGACGAGCCGACCGAGGGACTGGCGCCGATCGTCGTCGAGCGCATCGGCGAGATCCTGCGCGAGGCCAAGCGGAACGGGACGGCCGTGCTGCTGGTGGAGCAGAACCTGCGCTTCGCCACCACCGTCGCCGACCGCCACTACCTGCTGGACCGCGGCCGGATCGCCGAGTCGCTGGCCAACGACGACGTACGGCAGCGCGAACACGAACTCCTCGGCTACCTGGGCCTGTAGCCCGGCCCTCGCAGGGGCCGTACCGGCCACGTCGACCACTTCAAGGAGGAAGCATGGGACACACATGGTCGAAAGCCGCGGTCGCCACGGCCGCGGTGGTAGCGGGATCGCTGCTGGCAGGGTGCGGCGGCGGCGGGCCGGGCTCCGGCGGCGGGAAGATCAGCGACGACGGGATCACCCTGGGGGTGCTCACCGACCTCTCCGGCGTGTACGCGGAACTGGCCGGCGAGGACGCGGTCACGGCGGTGGAGATGGCCGTCGCGGACTTCGAGAAGAAGCACGGCGACGACGCGGTCACCGACGACATCGACGTCATCTCGGCGGACCACCAGAACAAGCCGGACGTCGCCAACACCCGGGCGCGGAACATGTACGAGCGCGAGAAGGCCGACGCCGTCTTCGACGTGCCGACGTCCTCCGCGGCGCTCGCCGTGGCGAACGTCGCGGAGCAGTCGCAGAAGCTGTACTTCAACATCGGCGCCGCCACCACGGAGCTGACCGGCGAGTCCTGCAACCCGTACACCTACGCCTGGGCGTACGACACCTACATGCTGGCCAACGGCACGGGCACCGAGGTGACCAGGCAGGGCGGCGAGAGCTGGTACCTCATCTACCCGGACTACGCCTTCGGCCAGGACATGGAGAAGGAGTTCAGCACCGCCATCGAGGAGGCGGGCGGCGAGGTGGTGGGCAAGGACCCGACCCCGTTCCCGAACGACAACTTCTCCACGTTCCTGCTCAAGGCGTCCGCGAAGAAGCCCGCGCCCGCCGTGCTCGGCACCCTGCAGGCGGGCGGCGACCTGGTCAACGTCGTGAAGCAGTACCAGCAGTTCAAGCTCAAGGAGAAGGGCATCCAGCTCGCCATCGGCCTCATGTTCGACACCGACATCAAGGCGATCGGGCAGGACAAGCTCGCCGGGACGATGTTCACCTCCGCGTGGTTCTGGAACGTCGACGAGGAGTCGCGGGAGTGGGCCGAGCGGTTCCGGGAGGAGGCGGGCACCTGGCCGACCTTCGACCACGCCGCCAACTACTCCGCCGCCACGCACTACCTGGAGGCCGTGCAGCGCGCCGGAACCGACGATCCGGAGGAGGTCAACAAGGAGCTGGAGGGCATGGAGTTCGACGACTTCTTCGCCCGCAACGCCGAGGTGCGCGCGGCCGACCACCGTGTCGTGCACGACGCCTACCTGGCCCGGGTCAAGGACCCGGCGGACAGCGAGACCGCGGGCGACTTCACCGAGAAGGTGGAGACCATCCCCGCCGACAAGGCGTTCGGACCCCCCTCACCCGACTGCTCGATGTCCTGACCGGCGACCAGCGGCCGCAGCCCGCGGACCCCGCCCGGGCTGCGGCGGACGGACGGGAACCACGATGACCTCCTTCCTGCAACAGGCGTTCAACGGCCTGGTCTCCGGCGGCTTCTACGCGCTGCTCGCCCTCGGCCTCGCCGTCATCTTCGGCATGCTCCACGTCGTCAACTTCGCGCACGGCGCCATCTACATGCTCGGCGCGTTCGGTGCGGTGGCCCTCCAGGACACCGCGGGACTCGGGTTCTGGTGGGCGCTGCTGCTGGTGCCGCTCACCGCGGCGCTGGCCGGCATGGTGCTGGAGCGGCTGTTCATCCACCGGCTCGCCGCGCTCGACCCGCTGTACAACTTCCTGCTCACCTTCGGCATCGCGCTGGTCTGCCAGGACCTGCTGCGCATGAAGTACGGCGCCCAGTCCCGGCCGTACGACGAGGGCCCCTTCCCCGGCTCCGTCGACCTCGGGCCCTTCGACTACCCCGCGTACCAGGTCTTCGTCCTCGGCGCCGCGGCCGTCGTCTGCCTCGCCGTGTGGCTCCTGCTGACCCGCACCCGTATCGGCACGGTGGTGCGCGCCTCGACCGAACGGCCCGAGCTGACCCGGGCGCTGGGCATCGACACCGGCCGCTGGGTCACGCCCGTGTTCGGCTTCGGCGTCGCGCTCGCCGCGCTGGCCGGGGTGCTCGCCGCGCCGATGCGCGCGGTCAACTCGGGCATGGGGGCGGACCTGATCATCGCGGTCTTCGCGGTCGTGGTCATCGGCGGGCTCGGCTCCATCCCCGGCGCCGTCGTCGCCGGCTTCGCCATCGGGATGCTCCAGGCCCTCGGCAACCTCTACGTCCCCGTCCTGTCGCAGACGTCGGTCTTCGTGCTGATGGCCGTGGTGCTGCTGGTCCGGCCGGCCGGACTCTTCGGCAAGGAGGAGCACGCCCTATGATCCTCGCCCTGCTCGACCGACTCGGCGCCAGGCCCGCCTGGCTGCGCTGGGGGCTGCTGGCCGCGGGCCTGGTGTCCGTCCTCGGACTGCCGTGGGTCCTGTATCCGCCGGTGGCCGCCGACATCCTGTGCTGGGGCCTGTTCGCCGTCGCGTTCGACCTGCTGCTGGGGCACGCGGGCCTGCTGTCGTTCGGCCACGCGGCGTTCTGGGGCACCTCGGCGTACGCCACCGGGCTCATCGCCATCCACGCCGGGGTGCCCTTCCCGCTCGCGGTCGCCGGCGGCGCGGTGGCCGCCGCGGTCGTCGCCGTACCCATCGGGCTGCTCGCCGTGCGCCGCAGCGGCATCTACTTCGCCATGGTCACCCTCGCCTTCGCGCAGATGATCTACTTCATCGCCAACCAGTGGGGGGACCTCACGGGCGGCGAGAACGGCCTGCAGGGCATCCCGCGCGAAGTGCCCGGCCTCGACCTGTCGGACTCCTTCGTCTACTACTACGCGGCGCTGCCGCTGGTCCTGGCCGGCCTGTTCGCCGCCTGGCGCATCGTGCACTCGCCGTTCGGCCGCGTCGTCGCCGCGATACGGGACAACCCGGCCCGCGCCAGGGCCCTCGGCTACTCCGTCGACCGCTACAAGGTCGTCGTCTTCACCGTCTCCGCGTTCCTCTCCGGGCTCGCGGGCGGCCTGTACGCCGTCAACCACGGGTTCGCCTCGCTGCAGGAGGTGTACTGGACGACCTCGGGCAAGGTCGTCGTCATGACGGTGCTCGGCGGCATCGGCACCCTGTGGGGCAGCCTGCTGGGGGCCGCGGCCGTCGTGCGGCTGGAGGACTGGCTGTCCACCTCCGGGTTCGACGAGGTCGGGATCGTCACCGGCAGCCTGTTCATCCTCGTCGTCCTGCTGTTCCGCCGCGGCATCTGGGGCACCGTGTCGTACCTGCTCCAGCGGCGGCGCGCGGCCGGCGCGGGCATGCGGTCCGCCGAGTCCGGGAACGGTACGGTGCGTGATCCCGCCGCCGGCGACCGGCCGGAGCCCTCTCTGGTCAAGGAGCCGTGAGTCAGGAGGCCGCGATGGGCGCAGACCCGCCCCGCACCGCCCACGGCACGGGCCCGGCCGGACGGGCGGCGGACCGGGCGGCGGAGCGCCTGCTGCGGCTCCTGCGCGAGGGCGCCTCCGGTGCGGACTACGAGGAGTTGCTCGCCGGCGCGCAGGGCGAGACCGCCGAGGCGCTGCGCCCGCTGGTCGACGACGCCCTCGCGGTACGCGCACAGTTGGAGGACCGCCGCCGGCGCGAGGCGGAACTCGCCGCGCTGTACGAGACGGCCGGCGACCTGTCCTCGCTGCGCGACCTGGAGGCCGTGCTGCAGGCGATCGTCCGGCGCGTCCGCCAGCTCATCGGTACCGACGCCGCGTACCTCATGCTCAACGACGACGACCGCGGCGACACGTACATGCGCGTCACCGACGGCATCCGCACCGACGCCTTCAAGCAGGTGCGGCTCGCGATGGGCGCGGGACTCGGCGGCCTCGTCGCCAAGACGGGCGTGCCGTACCACACCCCCGACTACCTCAACGACCCGCGCTTCGACCACACCATCGACGCCACCGTGGGCGGCGAGGGCGTCACCGCGATCCAGGGCGTGCCGCTGTCCCTGGGCGACCGGGTCATCGGCGTGCTCTTCGCCGCCAACCGCCGCGCGCGCCCCTTCTCCCCCGCCGAGGTGGCGCTGCTGGTCTCCCTCGCCAACCACGCGGCCATCGCCATCGAGAACGCCACCCTCTTCCAGGACGTGCGCCGCACCGTCGACGAACTCACCGAGGCCAACGCGCTCATCCAGGCGCACAGCGAGTCCATCGAGCGGGCCGCGGCCCTGCACGAGCGGCTGACCAGGATCGTCCTGGACGGCGGCGGCCTCGCGGACGTCGCCGACACCCTCGCGGAGGTGCTCGGCGGCGGTCTGCTGGTCCTCGATCCGCGCGGCCGCACCATGGCGGCGGCCGGCGCCGACCCGGTGGTCGAACAGGCCCGCGCCGA
>NZ_JACBXC010001550.1 GCF_013870535.1 Streptomyces phytophilus
GGGCGGACCGCCGTCCGGCGGGTCCCCGGCGGCCAGTTCGTCGATCAGCTCGCGGAGCAGGAAGGGGTTGCCGCCGGTCGCCCGGTGGCACGCGTCCACGAGTGCGGAGCCGGGCGCCTCGCCCAGCCGCGTACCGAGACACGCGCCGACCCCCGAAGTACTGAGCGGGGCGAGGCGCAGCAGCTCCGCTGCGGGGAGGCTGACGATGGCGTGCACGCCGCCGATGCGGGGCCCCTTCTGGGCGGGGTCCGTGGTGGCGCCGAGCAGGATCGGCCGGTTGTCCAGCCGGGTGGCGAGGTAGTGCAGGAAGCGCAGGGAGGGGGCGTCACCCCACCAGACGTCGTCGAGCAGCAGCGCCAGGGGCTTGCGTTCGGCGAGGTGGACGCACATCCAGTAGAGGCCGTTGAGGAGTACGTGCTGCCGGTCGCCGGAGTAGAGCGCGGCCTCCCGGCCGGTGTGCAGGGGGTCCTGGGACCCGTGGTCGAAGAGCCGGCGCGCCGGACCCGCCGGTCCCCGGAACACCCGGCGCCGCTCGTCGGGGGACGCCGCGGCCAGCCAGTCCTCGAAGAGCCGGCGCACGACGCCGTACGGGAAGACCCCCTCCGACTCGTCGCCCCTGGCCTGGAGGACGTGGCAGCCCTCCGCCTCCGACCTGCGCCGCAGGGCGGCGAGCAGCGCGGTCTTGCCCATCCCCGGGGCGCCTTCGACCAGGAGCAGCTGCCCGGCGCCGCGGCGGCATCGCGTGATCGCGCTTTCGATGACCGCGAGTTCGTGTTCCCGCTCGATCAACGGCACGTCTGCTGAGCGCATGAAGTCCTTCCCCCGTCGGTGACCCATTGTCGGTGCGGACGAGTCGGGGTCGCCGACTCGTCACCCGCCCTCCACAGCCTTGTCGATGAGGGCGAGCAGTTCGTCGTCAACGATCGGCACGCGCTCTGCCTCCCCGGCCGCGCCCCCCGCTTCCGGACCCGGCGCGGTGGTACCGGAGGACCCGGCGGGCCCGGGGCCGGGTGGAAAGAGCTCCGCGTGCAGGCGGTCCGCCAGCTCGGCCGGGGTCGGGTGCCGGAACACCACCGTGCTCGGCAGCAGCACGCCCGCCGCGGCGGTGAGCCGGTTGCGCAGCTCCACCGCGGTGAGGGAGTCGAACCCCAGCTCCCGGAAGGGGCGGTCGGGCGCGATCTCGTGCGCGGTGCCGTGCCGCAGGACGGTGCCCGCCTGGGAGCGGACCAGCCCCAGCAGCA
>NZ_JACBXC010001551.1 GCF_013870535.1 Streptomyces phytophilus
AGGAAGTGCCTGCGGTTCACGCTCATCGGTTCCCTCCGGGGAGGTCGGTGATCGGGCCTCAGTGCTGGTGTGCGGGCCGGCGCTGGCCGGGCCGCTACAGGCGCACGCCGACCGTCACCGGCTCGTTGACCAGCGTGACGCCGAAGGCGTCCCGTACGCCGTCGCGCACCTCGCGGGCGAGCGCGAGCAGGTCCTCGGTGGTCGCCGAACCGCGGTTGGTCAGGGCCAGGGTGTGCTTGGTGGAGATGCGGGCCTGGCCCGTGCCGTAGCCGCGGGTGAAGCCGGCGCGGTCGATGAGCCACGCCGCGGACGTCTTCGTCAGCCCCTCCCCCGCCGGGAACGCCGGCGGGTGCGCGTCGGGGCCGAGGCGGCGGGCGACGCGGTCGAGGAAGGCGGCGTGGGCCTCGCCGTCGAGGATCGGGTTGGTGAAGAAGGAGCCGGCCGACCACGTGTCGTGGTCCTCCGGGTCGAGCACCATGCCCTTGCCGGCGCGGAGCTTCAGCACGACGTCGCGCGCCTGGGCGGCCGGCACCCGCTCGCCGGGTGAGACGCCGAGCATGCGCGCCGCCTCCCCGTACCGGATGGGCGCGGACAGCCCGCCCTCGTCCGCGAGCCGGAAGCGGACGCGCAGGACGACGAAGCGGGCGGGGTCGGCCTTGAAGCGGCTGTGCCGGTACGAGAAGCCGCAGTCGGCGCCCGGGACGGTGACGGTCTCGCCGGTGGTGCGGTCGTACGCGACGACCTCGGTGATCGTCTCCGCGACCTCCTGGCCGTACGCCCCGACGTTCTGGATCGGCGTCGCCCCGGCCGAGCCGGGGATGCCGGCGAGGCACTCGATGCCGGCGAGGCCGGCGTCGACGGTGCGGGAGACGGCGTCCGACCAGGTCTCCCCGGCGGCCAGTTCGAGCGCGGTGCCGTCGAGGGCGAAGCCCTCGGTGGCGATGCGCAGGGCGGTGCCGGGGAAGCCGGCGTCCGAGACGACGAGGTTGCTGCCGCCGCCGACGACGAGCAGCGGCGTCCCCGCGGCGTCGGCCGCGCGCACGGCGTCGACCACCTCGGCGTCGGTCGTGGCGGTGACGAGCCGGGCGGCGGGGCCGCCGAGGCGGAGGGTGGTCAGCGGGGCGAGGGGGGCGTCGTGGCGTACCTGCACGGGGCCAAGGTTACGGGCCGGGGGTGACAGGGCGCGTAGGCGGTGCCGGGACCCCGAGGGCGGGGAGCAGCTCGCGCTCCTCGTAGGCGA
>NZ_JACBXC010001552.1 GCF_013870535.1 Streptomyces phytophilus
GGCGCGGTGACGCTGACGGACACCGGCACGAAGCCGCTGGTGCTGCTGACCACGGGCTCGTTCACCACGGTGTACGCGGTGGGCGTGGCCGCCGCGTTCCGGCTGCTGCCGCGCGGCAGCGCCGGGCGGAAGGCGGCGGTGCCGGCGCTGGTCGCGGTCGGGGCGCTGCTGGTGGCCTCCGGCCCGTACCTGCTGTGGCCGCTGTCGGTGACGGTGGCGGCCTGGCTGTACACAAGGCGCCGCCGGCCGGCGACGGGGGCCGGTACGTCGGCACAGGGGTAAGGACCGGACGCCTTTGGGCGTCCGGTCCTTACCCGCCGGGGGGCCGCTCAGTCGAAGCTCAGGTCGCCCTTGCGGGTCCGCTTCAGCTCGAAGAACTTCGGGTACGACGCCATCGCCAGCGCCCCGTCGAAGATCCGCAGCGCCTCCTCGCCCCGCGGGATGGCGGTCATCACGGGCCCGAAGAACGCGACGCCGTCGATGTGGATCGTCGGGGTGCCGACGTCCTCGCCGACGGGGTCCATGCCCTCGTGGTGGCTCGTGCGCAGCGCCTTGTCGTACTCGTCGCTGCCGGCCGCCGCGGCCAGCTCCGCCGGCAGACCCACCTCGGCCAGCGCGTCCTTGACGATGGTCTCGTAGTCCTCCTCGCCGCCGTTGTGGATGCGGGTGCCGAGGGCGGTGTACAGGTCGCGCAGGACGTCCTCGCCGTGCTGCTGCGCGGCGGCGACGCAGACCCGCACCGGGCCCCACGCCTTGTCCATCAGCGCGCGGTACCACTCCGGCAGCTCGCGGTCCTCGTTGAGCACGGACAGGCTCATCACCCGGAAGCGCAGGTCGATGTCCCGCTGCCGTTCCACTTCGAGGATCCAGCGCGAGGTGATCCACGCGAACGGACAGGCCGGGTCGAAGTAGAAGTCGACCTTGGGCGTTTCACCGGTGGCAGCCGCCATGGGCCATCTCCCTGCTGTGGTACGGATAAGCGCGTCCTTGACGCCTGCGTCAACGCCGGCCCTTCCGGCCGCATTCCGAGGAGCAGACCATTTTCCCCGACACCCCGGCGGTCCTGCTGCTGACCGGCGTCCAGGCCGCCGGCAAGTCCACCGTCGCCCAGCTCATCGCCGAGCGGCTGCCGCGTTCGGCGCACGTGCGCGGCGACGTCTTCCGCCGCATGGTCGTCGGCGGGCGCGCCGAGATGGCGCCGCAGGGGTCGCCGGAGGCGCTGCGGCAGCTGCGGCTGCGG
>NZ_JACBXC010001553.1 GCF_013870535.1 Streptomyces phytophilus
ACACGCCGTACGGCTCACGAACCGCCAGCGCGTGCGCCGCGCACTCCGCGCGCACGGGGCACCGCATGCACACCTCTTTGGCGGATGCCTCCCGTGCGCTCCGGGCGGCGCCCCGCTCTCCTTCCGGGTGAAAGAACAGGGAGCTGTCCACACCGCGGCACGCCGCGATGAGCTGCCAGTCCCACAGATCGGCGTTCGGGCCCGGCAGCCGGGAGAAATCAGCCATTTTGTATCACCTTGGAAGCGCCACGGATGACCCCTAACGGTCGTGACACTACCTTTCCGGGCATACCGGATGTAAATAGTACTCATAGTGAAAATAGAGAATGGCTGATCAGGGCGATGCGAATTGGTGCATTCGAGTCACGACATGGCGCGGCGCGATGACTGCTTCTCGGTGACCGCTTCCTCACGTAGAGTGGCGACGTGTGTGGCCCCGGTCCCCGTGGCGACAGCCGTTGCAACAGGTGCCAGAGCCCCCGTAACTCTTTCGGGTGACCGTCGTTGAGAGTGCGGAAGCGGTTGACTGCGAGCGCGTTCGTCCCGGGCGCGCCCGACGCGCGGTCGACCGCCGAAGGTGACGATACGTACCAGCCCTGGAGGCTCAAGGTGACGCGCATCAGCTCCGGAGGGCGGCCATGACTTCCGTCCTCGTTTGCGACGACTCCCCACTCGCCCGAGAGGCGCTGCGCCGTGCGGTTGCGACCGTACCCGGCGTCGAGCGCGTGACGACGGCGGCTAACGGCGAGGAAGTGCTCCGCCGCTGGGGTGCCGATCGTTCGGACCTGATTCTGATGGATGTACGGATGCCCGGCCTCGGCGGCGTCGAGACCGTGCGCCGGCTGCTCTCGGCCGACCCGGGGGCGCGGATCATCATGCTGACCGTGGCCGAGGACCTCGACGGCGTGGCCCTCGCCGTCGCCGCCGGCGCCCGCGGCTACCTGCACAAGGACGCCTCCCGCGCCGAGCTGCGGGCCACGGTCACGCAGGCCCTCGCCGACCCGACGTGGCGGCTCGCGCCGCGGCGGCTGCGCTCCACCGAGATGGGGGCCGCGCCGACGCTCACCGCGCGCGAGATCCAGGTCCTCGAAGGAATGAGCCACGGGCGGTCCAACGCCGAGATCGGCCGCGAGCTGTTCCTCTCCGAGGACACCGTGAAGACCCACGCGCGCAGGCTTTTCAAAAAGCTCGGCGCCTCCGACCGGGCGCACGCCGTGGCACTCGGATTCCGCTGGGGTC
>NZ_JACBXC010001554.1 GCF_013870535.1 Streptomyces phytophilus
GCCGGCCGGGGCCCGGCCCCCGGCGGCGCCCGTGCCGCGGGGCGCGCCGCGGCGCGCGGGCGCGGCGGCCCGGTGGCGCCGCCGCCGGCCCGGAATTTCCGTGCGGTCGCCGGGGGTGGCGCTGTTCGCGCTGGTCGCGGCGTTTACGCTGCTGCGGAACCTGTCGTTCGGCGCCGTGCTGGGACCGTAGCGGCAACCCGTCCGGCCCGTGGGACGGAGAAGGTCCGGATTCGGGGCTTCCGCCCGGTGCCGGATACCATCGCAGTACCCGAACAGCCGCCCGTCGGCGGCCGGCGCCCGCGCCGGCCGGCACCGGCGCCAGCAGAAAGGGGTCCGCTCGCGTGAGTGTGCTCGACGAGATCATTGACGGCGTGCGCGAGGACCTCGCCGAGCGGCAGGCCCGCGTCGGGCTCGACGAGCTGAAGGAGCGCGCCGCCAGGGCCCCCCAGGCCCGTGACGGCGTGGCCGCGCTGCGCGGCGACAGCGTCACCGTCATCTGCGAGGTCAAGCGCTCCAGCCCGTCCAAGGGCGCGCTCGCGGCCATCGCCGACCCGGCCGCGCTCGCCGCGGACTACGAGGCGGGCGGCGCCGCCGTCATCAGCGTCCTGACCGAGCAGCGCCGCTTCGGCGGCTCGCTGGCGGACCTGGAGGCCGTGCGCGCCAAGGTGGACGTGCCGGTGCTGCGCAAGGACTTCGTCGTCACGGCGTACCAGCTCTGGGAGGCGCGGGCGTACGGCGCCGACCTGGTGCTGCTGATCGTCGCCGCGCTGGAGCAGGACGCGCTGGTCTCGCTGGTGGAGCGGGCCGAGTCCATCGGGCTCACGCCGCTGGTCGAGGTGCACGACGAGGAGGAGACCGAGCGCGCGGTGGCCGCCGGGGCAAAGATCATCGGCGTGAACGCGCGGAACCTCAAGACCCTTGAGGTGGACCGCGGCAACTTCGGCCGGGTGGCCCCGGAGATCCCCGACCGCATCGTCAAGATCGCCGAGTCCGGGGTGCGCGGGCCGCACGACCTCATCGCGTACGCGAACGACGGCGCCGACGCCGTGCTCGTCGGCGAGTCCCTGGTCACCGGCAAGGACCCGCGCGCGGCCGTCGCCGACCTCGTCGCCGCCGGCGCCCACCCCGCGCTGCGCCACGGGCGGGGCTGACGCGCCGGTGACCGTGCGAGTCCAGCCACCTCCGTCCGGCGGCCCCGCGCCGCGGGACGCGGCGGTGCTCTCCCACCGCCCCGGCGG
>NZ_JACBXC010001555.1 GCF_013870535.1 Streptomyces phytophilus
GCGCGGAGGTGGCGGGGCCGTCGTAGTCCCGCTTCGACTCGTCCTTCGACGCGGGCAGCGGCGCGCGCTGCCGCGGCTGCGGCGCGTCCTTCCCGACGTGTTCCGGCTCGGTGCCGTCCTGCGCGACGGCGGAGGACTGCGGTGGTGCCTGCGCCTTTCCGGGGTCCTGCTCCTGCCCTTGCGCCTGCGGCTGCGACTGCGTCTGCGCCGCGGGGCGTTCGGGTGCCGTGCGGGCCTGCGCCTGCGTGGCGAGCAGACCCGTCCCCAGGCTGAGGGTCACGGCCAGGACGAGGAGTCCTGACCCCCGCCGTCTCACCGGTCTCGGTCTCACTTGCCGCCTCCCGGGTTGCGAGATTCTTGGCATGAACACGTGCATGACGGTGCAGTAATATGTCACACATCACATGTCCGAGGAAGACGTCGCGCAGGAAGTCGTCGCTCACCGCCTCTTCTTGCTCGTCCGGGCGTCGAGTTCGATGGCGAGGGGGGTGGCCGTGAAGACCGAGGAGTACGTGCCCGCGGTGATGCCGATGAGGAGCGCGAGCGCGAAGTCCGCGAGGGCCCCGCCGCCGAGCAGCGCCAGCGCCGCGAGGATGAAGACGGCGCCCATGCCCGTGTTCACCGTGCGCGGCACGGTCTGCAGGATCGCCGTGTTCGCGGCTGCCCGGAACGGCTTCTTCCGGTCGCCGGCGACGAGTTCACGGACGCGGTCGTACAGGACGACGGAGTCGTTGACGGAGTAGCCGATGACGGTGAGCAGGGCGGCGAGGAAGACGCCGTCGATGGGCTTGCCGAGCCAGGCGAAGACGCCGACGAGGATGACGGCGTCGTGCACGAGGGCCGCGACGGCGGAGGTCGCGTACGTCCAGCGGAAGCGTACGGCGAGGTAGAGGAGTTGCGCCGCGAGTGCGACGCCGAGCGCGATGAGCGCGCCGGTGCGCAGTTCCTCGCCGAGGCTGGGGCCGATCATCTCGTCGCGGACCATCTCCGCGCCGCCGCCCAGCTCGTCCACCGCGGCGGTGACCTCGGCCGCCTCGTCGTCGGACATCTCCTCCGTACGGACGGTCAGCTCGCTGTCGCCCGAGGTGTTGACGACGGCGCGGGGCTGCCCGGCGTCGGACAGCGCGGCACGGGCCTCGTCGGCGTCGACGGGCCGGGTGGTGGAGTACTCGACGAGCCGGCCGCCGGTGAACTCGACGCCGAAGTCCAGCCCGCGGACCACGATGCCGCTGCCGGC
>NZ_JACBXC010001556.1 GCF_013870535.1 Streptomyces phytophilus
GAGCGTCGCGCCCACCTCCAGCCGCCGCCTGGCCAGCTCGTACCGGAGCACCGCGCGGTTGTCGCGGTACGCCTGCGCCAGCCGGCGCTGCGCCTTCGCCTCGTTCTCGGCGGCGATCAGGCCGCTGCGCCCGCGGGTCTCGATCTCGAAGCGGACCTTCTGCGCCTCGGTCTCCTGCTGCTCCAGCAGCCGGGCGACCTCCTCGCGGGCCCGGTTCAGCGCGGCCTTGACCTCGACGAAGCGCGCGTCGCGCGCCTTCTTCGCCCGTTCGATGTCCATCTGCAGGTTGTCGATGCGGCGCTTGCGGGTCAGGCCCCACTCCTGCTCGTACGCGGTCCGCTCCTTCGCGACCCGCTCGCGGGTCGCGAGGTGCTGCTGGTACTGCGCGGGCAGCTGGACGTCGGGGATGTTGGCGCCGGTGATGCGCACGCCGTAGCGGGCCAGCTGGCGGTTGAGCAGGTCCTGCATGTCCGCGACGTCCGAGCCGCGCAGGTCGTACGCCCGCTCCGTGCGCACCTGGCGGGCGCGCTGGCGGATCGCGTCCTGCACGGCGCTGGAGAGCACCAGGTCGAAGTTGCCGGCGCCGATGGTGCGGACGAAAAGCACCGCGTCGTTGATGCGGAACTTCAGGAAGAACTCGATCGAGCGCAGCGGCACGTTCTCCTGCGTCGGGCAGGCCATGACCGGCGCCGAGTACGGGATCTCGGTGGCCGTGTCGACGACGAAGTCCACGCGCGACCAGGGGTGCCAGACGAAGTGCCGGCCCGGGCCGAGCGTGCGGGAGATGGCGCCGTAGCGGGTGAGGACGCCGTTCGTGCCCTGTTCGATCTTCACGATCGAGGAGCGCCACCACCACAGCACGCCGACGACCAGCAGGAAGACGCCGGTGCCGTACGAGGCCGCCGCCAGCGCGTCGTACGCGCCGGAGCTCCAGCCGTCCTCGCTGCCGCTCTGCAGCCCGGCCATCACGCCGGTCGCCAGCGCCAGCAGCGACAGCCACAGCGGCACCATCCACCACAGCCGGCGGCGGTGGCGGGGGATGATGACGGGGATCAGGGTGCCGGCCTCGCCGCCGCGCAGCAGTTGGGGGATGTCGCCCCAGGCCGCGACGAGTTCGGAGATGACCGACCTGCGCTTCATGGCCGTCGCGCTCATGCTCCCGCCTCCTCGTGCCCGTAGTCCGCGGGCCCGAAGCCCGTGCTCTCGTGTCCGTAGCCTTCGTTCGCGACCCCGAAG
>NZ_JACBXC010001557.1 GCF_013870535.1 Streptomyces phytophilus
CTGCCGCCACCGACGCCGCCGTCAGCGCCGCGCACCACGCCAGCGCCTCCCACGGGCTGCTGCCCACCGACTGGCCCAGCAGCAGCCCCCGCAGCGACTCGATCACCGGTGTCAGCGGCTGGTGCTCGGCGAAGCCGTGCAGCCAGCCCGGCATCGAGTCGACCGGGACGAAGGCGCTGGACGGGTACGGCAGGAAGGCGAGGAAGAACGTGAAGCCGCCCGCCGCCTCCGGCGAGTTGGCCAGCAGGCCGACGGCCGCCGCCACCCACGATATGGCCGTGATCACCGCCAGCAGGATGCCCGCCGACGCGAGCCAGCCGCCGACGCCCGCGTCCGGGCGGAAGCCGATGGCGAAGGCGACCCCGAAGACCAGCACCGTGGCGGCCAGGTTCCGCACGACGCTGGCGGCGACGTGGCCGGCGAGGACGGCGGTGCCGCCGACGTCGAGGGAGCGGAAGCGGTCGATGACGGCGCCCTTCATGTCGTCCGCGACGCTCATCGCCGTCGTGCCGGCGCCGAAGCCGGCGCACAGGACGAGGACGCCGGGGGCCACGTAGTCCACGTAGCGCCCGTAGCCCCCGCCGGTGTCGATCGCGCCGCCGAAGAGGTAGACGAAGACGAGCATGAGCAGCACGGGCAGCGCCAGCGCCGTGATCACGGCGTCGGGGTTGCGGGAGCTGAGCCGCACGGAGCGGCCGACCATCGTCACCGAGTGGGTCAGGGCGTCAGCCATCGCGGGTCACCTTCAGGAAGACGTCGTCGAGCGTCGCGGAGTGCACGGCGAAGCGCTCGATCTGGGTGCGGTCGGGGTCGATGGCGTCCAGCAGGTCGCGTATGTGCGCGGCCCGGCCGTCGGTGGTGACGCCCAGGGTGCGGGTGCCCGGGTCGCGGCGGACGGCGAGGTGGTCCAGGGCGTGGGCCGCCTTCTCGTACGCCTCCGGTGAGACCAGCGTGAGGTCCAGCCGCTCGGCGGAGACCTGCTGCTTCAGCTCCGCCGCCGTGCCCTCGGCGACGAGCCGGCCGCCGTCGAGGAGCGCGATGCGGTCGGCGAGGCGGTCGGCCTCCTCCAGATACTGCGTGGTCAGGAAGACCGTGACGCCGCCGTCGGCCAGGCTGCGCACCTCGTCCCAGACGGCCTGGCGGCTGCGGGGGTCGAGGCCGGTGGTCGGCTCGTCGAGGAAGATCACGGAGGGCTCGCCGACCAGGCCCGCCGCGAGGTCGAGGCGGCGGCGCATG
>NZ_JACBXC010001558.1 GCF_013870535.1 Streptomyces phytophilus
TGGCGACGCGGAAGGCGACGACGGCCGCCTCGTGCCCGAAGGCGTCGGCATACGCGGCGAGCACCGGGCGCACCGTCCCGGGCTCGCACGGCACGCCGAGCGTCCGGGCGGACTGCTCGATGACCGAGTACAGCTCGTCCGTCTCGGCGGTTGCGGACATAACGACCCCTTGGTCGGCGCGGAATTGTATTGCGTTACGTATCGGGGGCTGCGGCGAATGCGCGGGTTATCGGGTACGTAAAAAGTAATCCCGCCGCCGCGGCGCTGCCCACTACCCGTACGGGTAGTGGGGGCTACCCGAGTTGTCGGGGCGGATTTCATTGACCCGCCATTGCCGCTCGATGACCATAAAAGCCAAGGCTCATGGTTCGTGTTCGAGGATTCTCCACGGCACCGCGGGAGCGATCATGGCACCACTGGTAGGGCGTGAGGGCACGCTGTCCGTGCTGGGCGGACACCTGGACGCCGCGGCACAGGGCGCCGGCGGCTGCGTCGTCGTCGAAGGGCCGCTGGGCATCGGCCGGAGCCGGCTGCTGCGTGCCACCGCCCGGGAGGGCGCGGAACGCGGCCTGACCGTGGTCGCCGGCCGGGCCGAGGCGCATCGGGACCCCTCCGCCCATGGCGATGCAGCCGGTGGGGGAAGGCAGCCGCTGCCCGTCCACCTGCTGCTGAACTACCTGCGGCGCGTGCTGTCCGCCGACGTGGACGTGGACGACCTGGTGCGGCCGGACGGCAACCCGTTCCGGCTGATGGACCAGGTCGGCGAGCTGGTGGAGATCGCCGCGCGGCGGCACCCCCTCGTCGTCCTACTGGACGACGTGCACCGGGTGGACGACATGGGCGGGCTCGCGCTGCGGGGTCTCGTGCAGTCGCTCGCGGACTCGCCGGTGCTGTGGCTGCTGACGCGCCGGTCGGTGGCGCCGCGGTCGCTCGCGCAGCACGCGGTCGACCGGCTGATCGACGGCGCCGCGGTACGGCTCCATCTCGGGACGCTCGACAACGAGGCGGTGGCGGAGCTGTGCACGGGGCTGCTGGGCGCCAAGCCGGACTCCTCCGTGCTGGACTGGGCGGCCCGCTGCGGGGGCAATCCCTGGCTGCTTGCGCGGGTATTCGAGGCGCTGGTCACGGCCGGGCGGGTGGTGTTCGTCGACGGTACGGCGGCGGTGCTGGGCGAGCAGGTGCCCGACGAGCTGCTCGGCACCGTCCGGGGGCTGCTCGGCGAGTTGCCGCCGGCG
>NZ_JACBXC010001559.1 GCF_013870535.1 Streptomyces phytophilus
TCGCGCTGGTGCTGATGGGCGTCCTCGCGCTGCCCGTCGCCGCGCTCCACCTGGGCAGCTCCGACCAGGGCAACCATCCCGCGAGCGCCACCACCAGGCAGGCGTACGACCTGATGGCTGGGGGCACCGCCCAGGACGGAGGCTCCGGGGGAGGGTTCGGCCCGGGCAGCAACGGTCCGCTCACCCTCGTCGCCCACCTCGACGGCGCGGGCGACCGGGTGGCCTTCGACTCGCTGCCCGAGACGCTGCGCGGCACGCCGGGGGTGGCCGACGCCACCGCCGCGGTGCACGGGCAGGGCGGCGGCACCGGGATGATCACCGTCACCCCGGAGACCGCGCCGCAGGACGAGGCGACGTCGGACCTGGTGGACCTGCTGCGCACGGACGTACTGCCGCGGGCCGCGGACGGTACGTCGATGCAGGTGCACGTGGGTGGGATCACCGCGGCCCAGGACGACTTCGCCGAGGTGATCGTCGGCAAGCTGCCGCTCTTCGGCGGGGTCGTGATAGCGCTGGGCTGCCTGCTGCTGCTGGTGGCGTTCCGCAGCGTGGGCGTACCGCTGAAGGCCGCGCTGATGAACGTGCTGGCCGTGACGTCGTCCTTCGGGGTGGTGGTGGCGGTCTTCCAGTGGGGCTGGGGGAGCGGGCTGCTGGGGCTGGGCGCCACCGGGCCGATCGAGCCGTTCCTGCCGGTGATCATGATCTCCGTGCTCTTCGGGCTCTCGATGGACTACCAGGTCTTCCTGGTCAGCCGGATGTACGAGGAGTGGCGGGCGACCCGCGACAACCGGCGGGCGGTACGGGTCGGGCTCGCCGAGACCGGCCGGGTGATCAACTGCGCGGCGCTCATCATGATCGCGGTCTTCTCGGCGTTCGCGCTGGGCGGGGACCGGATCATCGCGATGTTCGGGGTGGCGCTGGCCGCGGCGGTGGCGCTGGACGCCTTCGTGCTGCGCACGCTGCTGGTGCCGGCGCTGATGCACCTGCTGGGCCGGGCCAACTGGTGGCTGCCGGGCTGGCTGGAGCGGCGGCTGCCGCACATCGGCGTCGAGGGGCCCGGGCAGCCGGCGGCGGCCGAGCACATCGGGCTGCCGCAGGAGCCGGCCGTTCGTTAATACTCCTCTCAGACGGGCCGCCTACGGTGCCCGGCATGACTGCACTATCGAAGACGAACCAGGCGGCCGACGCCGCCGGGAACGACACCGCCGACGCCGCGGGGGCGGCGGGAGCCGCG
>NZ_JACBXC010000156.1 GCF_013870535.1 Streptomyces phytophilus
GTGCTCGCCGCCCCCAGCCCCACCGCGGCGAGCTGCACCGCCTTGAACGCGAACGCGAACTGCATCAGCGTCGACAAGGCGCCCGTCGGAATCGCGTTGAACATCTTCGCGAGCACGTTGACGACCTGGAGCATGCTCACGCCAACGTCGCTCGCCGCCACAACGAGGTGCGTCAACGCCTTCGCCAGGTTCCGCAGCGTCTCGTCCACGAGCGGCCCCTGCTCGCGGGCGTAATCCATGAAGTCGGCCATCTCGCTGTGGCCGGCGCCTTCGGACATGGCACGGGAGAAGGAGACCAGTCCATCGGTGGCCTTCCGCAGCGCACCCGATGCGAACGAGGCGAACGAGTTCATGAACCGCTCGAAACCCTGCGACTGGACCCCGCCGCCGATCACCGTCATCAGCCGGTCCAGCTCGACGGACGCGCCCCTCACCGTGGGCGTCAGCCGCGGCAGCAAAGCCCCGAACACCCCGAACGACTTCGTAACGACGGGCATCGTGTCCGACGCCAGCGCGTTGGACCACTCCTTGTAGTCGTCCTTGAGTATCCCCAACGCCGCAGCCGCACGCCGCGTCGGCGCCGGCATCGCGGCGACCGCCCGCAGGTACTCCTGCTCGGCCTTCGCCGCCTCTTCGCTGGCGCGGCCGTGCTCGGCGACGGCCTCGCGATACTTCTTCTGCGCGTCGGACGCAGCCGTGAGCTTCGAGACCTGCCCGGCCACCGCCAGCCCGAACACACCCACCGCGATCGCCGCCGCACCCAGCCCCGCAGCCACGGGCACCGCCGCCGCCGCAATCGGAATCAACGCCGGGGTGAGGCGCAGCGCCGCCGCCTTCAACCGCTGCATGCCGTCGCCGCTGCGGACCGTGACTCCCGGGAGCGACCCGAGGCCCGACCGCAGCCCGCCGAAGCGGCCGACGAGGCGCTCCACGGAATCGCCGAGGTCGTCGGTGTCGTCGCGCAGCGCTTGCGTACGGTTCCCGAGCGCCTCCATCCGCCCGCCGGCGGTCTGCGTGCGCGCGTTCATCGTGCGCAGCGAGTTGTTGACGCTGGTGCCGGAGTCCCGCAGATCCCGCAGCGCCGCCGTCGCGCCGTCGGTGTTGTGCCCGAGGTCCCGCAGGCTGCGGGAGGCAGCGGCCGCCCGCGAGTCCACCAGTTGCAGCGCCGCGGACGCCGCCGTCGCCGACGTCGTCAGCCGGTTGAGAGACTGCGAGGCGTCCCGCGCGTTGTTCCGCAGGTCACGGATGGAGTTGTTGACGGAGGCGAGGCCGCCGGCGGTGTCGTTCTGGACCCGTACGCGGATCTCCACGTCATTCGCCACCGCCCTCCCCTCCCTCCTCCGGGCTCCCGAGACGGACTATTTCGAGCAGGTGGAGCAGTTCCACGTCCTCCTCCAGCAGCGCGGAGGGCAGGCAG
Source organism: Streptomyces phytophilus (assembly GCF_013870535.1). Lineage (GTDB taxonomy): Bacteria > Actinomycetota > Actinomycetes > Streptomycetales > Streptomycetaceae > Streptomyces > Streptomyces phytophilus. The sequence goes on from NZ_JACBXC010000156.1 coordinate 1,418, forward strand.
TGGAAGCGGTCGCACAGGTCGACGATCAGGCGGGCACGGCTGTACTCGGCTGGGGGTCCGACAGGACTTCCATCGGAATCGCGGACACCGCCGGGGACGGCTCGCCAGAGGGCGAGCTGTCGGGCAAAGGGGCGTCCACCGCCCCTTCCAGCCGCTCGAACCACTTGATGGCGACCTTCATCATCAGGTCCTTGTCCTGCGCGAACACCGCGTCCCTGGTGGCCGGCACGGGGGTGCCGTCCTCTTCCTCCAGGTTCCAGGAGATGAGGTCCGCGGCGAGTTCCTCCAACTGCCGTACGAGGACCGGGCCGTCGATCTCGGACTCCGCGAGCCCGACAATCTCCAGGTACTCGCCGAGGCTCTTGCCGCGGAGGTGGACCTCCAGGCCCCTCAGCTCCTCGTCGTCCTCGAACGTGAGGACCATGGTCTTCGGCTTCTTGCGGTAGCCCATGTCAGCCCCACGTCGGAACGACGCCGTTGGAAAGGGCGCCCGGCGCGCTCCACGTAAGCTCCCCGCTGTCAGCCCGGGTGAGCTGGTAGTCGGAGAACAGGCACGTGGGCGCCAGCGTCACCCCGTTGACGGTGTTCGTGCACACGCGGCCGACCGACGTGGACGGCACGGTCTTGAACACGTCGTGGGAGGCGTTGGACGCCGGGTTGAACACGCCGTTGTACGTGACGCTGACGTCGGCGAGCAGCAGCAGCCGCTCGTTCGCGCTCTTGTCCACGCCGGTGACGTCCTGCACGCCGCGCGGCGTGCTGAGTTGCCAGTTCGTGATGTCGTTGCGGATGTCGCGCGGCGTGCCGGATGCGTCGTCCACCGACAGTGCCGTCTGGCCGAGACCAGTGCTCTTCGCCATGGCTGGTTATCCCTTCTCGATCTCGTCGGCGAGCGTCTGCTGATGCTCGGCGAAGTCCTCGACCCAGTGCGCCGGGTTCAGGTGCTGGCGGCCCCGCGTGCCGCGCGGGTTGCCGCGGTAGTCGCCATCACGGACGACGTACAGCGGCGGACGCTCCACGCGGATGCGGTGCTGGTCGGCGCGGAAACACGGCTGCCCGGCCTCGAACAGCAGGTATGTCTCGCCCTCGGCGACGTGCTGCTCGACCCACTTCCGGCCGGAGGTGCGCGCGGCGTGCAGCAGGTCCGGCGTCAGCGCCTCGACCCGTACGCGCCAGCCGTTCAGGTACTGCGGGCACTGCGCCTCAGCACACGTCCCACGCCGGAAGTGCGTGGACAGCGGGGACCGCATCTCGTACGTCTTGTAGGCGCCCGCGCCCATGAGCGGCGGCGGCCGGAAGAGCTGTGCGCCCATTAGAAGACGACCCCCTCAACCTCGTTCTTGATCACGTTGACGGCGAAGCTGAGCGACGTGAACCCGCCCGTGGTGGTCGTGGCCACCCGCAGGTACCGGCGGACGGTCGTCGTGTTGGCGATCGCGATGCGCTCCGTGACAGGCGCGGCCGTGACCGCGGTGAACGAGAGCCCGGCGACGTCGGTGAAGGCCACGTTGTCCGCCGAGTCCTGCACCGTGATCGTGGCGTCGGTGCCGGTGAACGCGAACACCTGCACGTACGCCTGCGCCCCGAAGTCAGCGGACGCTGTGGTGTCGATGCTCGTGCCGTTCGTCGCCGCGGTGTCCGTACGCACGCCGGCGGTGAGCTGCCGGCCCCACTCGATGCCGAACGCATTGGCCTGCGCCTGCACCGTGAACGTCAGCGACCCGTCGTCGCCGCGGGTCGGGTCATACCCGACCTGCTTCCCCACGAGGGACGCCGCCGGCGCGCCGAGGACCGTGCCGCGGCAGTACGTCAGGATGACGTCCGTACGGGGCAGTGCGGACAGCTTCTCGTGCGTCGCGCCGTTCAACGGGTCGGAGTTGAAGAACGTCGTCATCTCCATACGGCCGTCGCGCAGGCCGCCGAGCCGCTCGTTCGCCGACTTGTCGATGCCGGTGGCCGGCAGCAGCGCCGGGCCGCCGCCGATCGCGCCGAGCTGCTGAATGTCGCCGGAGGCGTTGTACCCGGCGACGTAGAGCGCGTCTCCGAGGCCGCTCTGCTTGGCCATTACGGGGCCTCCGTCCAAAGATCGTTGACGACGCAGGGCAGGGCGATCGTCATGACCCGCGTCAGCGCCCCGTCCTGCTGGATGTAGCCCGCCCGCACGTCCAGCGACTGGCCGTACGCCCCGCGGACATCGACGTTGCGGATCAGGCCATCGAAGGTGAAGTCCCCGACGTACGCGGCGCACAGGGCGTCGACAGCCGCGGTGACCGCCGGGTCGATCGCGTCCAGCGGGAACGCCACCGCGCTCGTGTAGATGCGGACGTTCAGCACGACGAGCGCCGATGTCGAATCCAGGCCCGACGAGCGGATCGCCGTGATCTGGTTGACCCACACCGCGGCGGTAAGGCCGCCGCTGGTCGCCGGGTTGATCGCCTCGTGGCCGTTGACCTGCTCGAAGTGGCCCGACGCAGAGGCGTGGGAGGTCGCCGCATCGAACAGGGCGGTGATGTCGAGTGCCACGGCTCAGCCCCCCATCTCAGGCAGGTGGCGGCGTACGGCGCGCTCGGCGATCTCCGGGCCGCGGGCCCGCGCCGCCTCCTTCGTGCGCCGCCAGTGCCCGTACCCGGCGAAGCGGGTGACCGGGGCATTCCGCGAGCCCACGCCTTCCAGCCACGGCCCATACACCACGCCCTGGTCGTGCACGAGCGACGTGTCGCCGGACACGCGGGTGGTCGTCACGCGGGACTCGTAGTAGCCGGTGGGGTGCCGGAAGTGCGCGCCCATGTCCGTCAGCGCCCGCTCCTCGGCGAACTCCGCGATGTCGTCGCGCGCGTCGTCGCAGGCGTCCTGCGCGGCGTGTGCCGCGCGGCCGTCGAACAGCGGGCCGGAGACGTGCACGTCGATGCTCATACCGCCCTCACCCGCGCTTTCCGGCCGTGCGAGGCGTACACGCGGTCCCGCAGCGCAGCGAGCGCCGTCGCGTCCATGGCGCGTTCGCTGCTGCCGCCGTCGCCCGAGCGGCGCGTACGGGCGTACCCGGTCTGCTCGTTTGTGAGCTGCGCGACCGCCTCGGCGAGCGTGAGGTCGCGGACCGGGCCGGGCGGGTCCCAGCGCACCACCTGCGCGCCGGAGTCGTGGGTGGCCGCTGTGGTGCCGAGCGCGCCACGCTGCACGGTGAGGGTGCGGGGGGCGTAGACGTCGGCGCCGGCCGTATGCGCGGCGAGGACAGAGCCGTCCCACCCGCGCTTCACCGTCAGGGTGTTGCCGGCGATGTCCACGATCAGCATGCGCTCGGAGCCGATGAGGAGCACCTCGTCGACCGCGAACACGGTGCCGTCCGCCACGGTGACGGCCACCGAGTTGTTCTGCGGGGTCAGGTCGCCGCCGAGGTTCTGTCCGGTGTCGGCGTTGGCCCGCGCGGTGACGAGGAGCCGCTCCGCGCCGAGGCGCAGCACGCTGCCGACGCCGAGCGCGGCGGCGGCCGGCCCGTCGACGGTGATGCTCGTGGCGTCCGCGGACGCCACCGCGGCGGCGAGCGTGCCAGCCTGCGTCTCGTCGTTGCGGTAGCCGAACAGGCCGGTGAGGGTGATGTCCCGCTGGTGGGTGTCGCCGCCGCCGAAAGTGGCCGGCCCGGCGAGGTCGATCTCAACTCGGCTGTACGGCGGCCCGCTGCGGTTCGGCTCCAAGAAGAAGTCGGCCTCGTTGATCGCAGTGCCGCCGGACGACAGCGACGTCACCGAGATCAGTTCGGAGTCGTCGAGCCACAGGCGCCACGGCCGCGCGTACTGCGGACTCGGGAAGTCAAAGAACCGCGTGGCGATCTGCGGGTAGAACCGGCGGTGACACAGCCGGTCGACGTCGCGCGACGCAGACTCGACAGCGCGGTCGACCTGCCCCGAGGTGCGGGCGGTGGACTTCGAGTCCAGCGCCCGCATCACAACCTCACGAGTGCAGTACCACGGCTCATGCACGGCGCCCACCCCCACCCGGCCGGGAGGAGGCGACCGCGCGCGGCACGCGGCGTACGGGGGTCACGGTGGCGTTCACGGGCGGGCACCTCCTCTCGGGGCATCGGTACGGGCAGGGGTCAGGCGTCGGCGTCAGCGGCCGGCTCGGGATCCGTCGGGCCGCCATCCGTCGAAGGGGCAGAAGAGCCGCCCGTCGCCGCCTTCTTCGAGCGGCTCCCCGTCGTTCGGGCACGCGGCCGGCGGGCGGGCGCGCTCTTCGTCGGCTCGCTGTCGGGCTTCTCGGACGATGCTGAGGAGCTGTTCCCAGGGGATGGCTGCTCGCCTCCCTCCTCTTCCGGCCAGCTATCGGCGGTGTCGTTGTCGGACCAAGCGCCGCCGACGACCGTCGCGCCGGCGATGCTCGCCCCGCCACGGCGGGTGATCTTCGGCATGGGTTCCTCCGAGTAGTCCGTCGAGCCGCACTGCGGGCAGGCCGGCAGGCCAACCGCGTAGGCGGCTGTGCAGTCCTGGCAGTGCCGCAGGCTCATCGGTTCAGGTCCCCGTGATCACGCCGCGGGTGCGAAGCGCCGCGAGGAGGGCGTTGAAGGCGGTCACGAGCCCTGCCACGTCAGAAGCGGCGGTGTTGTTGACCACCGGCGGGGTGGATGCCAGGAGCCCCGCCGAGCCGGCCGCGACAGTGAGGACGGTGGTGCCGGTGGCGTCGTCGTAGAACTCGACCTCGCCGTCAGCGTTGGTGCGTCCGCGGATCATCAGTCAGCCGCCCCTTCAGACCAGCGCCGGCAGGTTCTGCGGGGTGCGCTGGGTGCGCAGGTCATGCAGCAGCGCCACGACGGTGCCCGTCGAGGTGCTGGTGCACTTCACGTGCGTGAAGCCGTCCGACAGTGAGTCGGCTTCGACGGTGAACACCGCGCAGTCCAGGCCGGCCGCTCCGGAGATGGTGACCGCGGCGTCCGCAGCCTGCGTCCGCTCGGTCCACGCTCCGCCGACACCGTCGGACGTGTAGTAGTGGTCCACGACGTCGAGATCCTTCGCACCGGTGCCGCCGCCGTTCTGCGCCTCCTGCACGGTGAACGTGTCGCCGGCGGCGAGGTAGCAGACGAAGCTGACTGCCTGGCCGTCGGTGAGCGGCACGTACACGCCGTCGGCGACGGCGATGGTGTTGAAGAGCCTTCCGAGCCCGTCCATGGTGCCCTCCTTGAGGGGCGTTACTGCCTCTTCGGATGAGGCCCGGCAGGGGCGTTACTGCCTGCCGGGCCCGGCATCCCTGTCTCGCGGCCCGTCAGGCCCTGGTCGCGACCTTGACGAACGGCGACAGCGTGTTGCTGCCCTTCCGCGGGGTGATCGGCGACTTGATCCACGGCTGTCCGTCGACCCGCTCGATGAGCCGGACCGCGGTCTTGTCCTTGCCGAACTTGTAGTGAATCGAGGTGTCCATCTGCATGGCCTGGCGGTCGCCCACCAGGTAGTAGCCGAAGTCCACGAAGTTGATGTCTCCGACGGTGCCGAGCGTGCTCACCTTCTCGGTGAAGACGACGGGGCGGCCGAGGATCGTCATGGGCGGGGCGCCAGCGCCGTCGTGGCTGGCGGTGCCCATCCACACGGCGGAGCCGCCGGTGCCGACGTTCAGCGCCATCGTTGCCAGCGCGGGGAAGGTGTCGATGTGCGCGACCCACACCGCCCGGCCGATGGAGCTGGGGAGCATGCGGGCGTACGCCTTGACGATGTTCTCCCACTGCAGCGTCGCCGCCGCCTGCCCGGACTCCTTCGGCACGGACACCGCGGCGTCGGCGTTGAGGAAGCCCTTCGGCTGCCCAGCACCGTTGCCGTCGATGAACGCGACGTCCTCGAACCACCTGAGCGCCTCCGGGTAGGAGTCGCTCATGAACTGTTCGAGGCTGATGACGGAGTCGGAGAACAGTTCGTTCGGGATCTCGGAGTACAGCGTGAGCTTCTTCGCCATCAGCATGATGCGGCCGAACGTGGGGCTGGACTCTTCGAAGTCCGCGCCCTCCTCGGTCCAGAACGCGGTCACGCCGCCGTACACCGACGAGGCGTTCGACGTGGAGTCGAGCATCGGGTACGGCACGGTGAGGGTCTCCATCGGCACCACACGGGCCCGGGAGCGGACGACCGAGTCTTCCAGTGCCACCCGCAGCAACTCCGACCGCAGATACTCGGGGATCAGGAACCCGCCGTCAGCCGGGATGCTGGAGCCGAAAGCGTTCTGGATCTTCGCGATGTCCGACTGAGCTGACAGCGCCTCCGAGCCCTTCGCCCCCGCCCAGACCGCACTCATGTAGCTGGACCAGTCCGGGAACCGCTTGTCGAGCCCCGCGCCGGGCGCCTTCGCGTTGTAGTGCTTCGACCGGGCGGCCGGCGTGCTCTCCGGGGAGAGGTTGAGCCGGTTGATCCCGTCGATCTGCTCGTTCTTCAGGATCTCCGCGAACTGCTTCTGCGTCTCTTCGCGGATCTGCGCCTCGATCGTCGGGTCCTTCGCCGCCTGCTGCTTGGCGTAGTCGACGATGAAGTCCCTCAGCGTCTCCGGAGTCTTGACGATGTCCTTCAGCGTCGCGGTGTCGCCGAGCGCGTCGGCGAGCTGGTCAGCGTCGCGCGGGATGGTGGGAGTTGCCACAGGTGCCCCCTTCAGGCGTCCTTCGCCGCGCTGCACGGCGCTGGTGTGGTCAGGTGTGCGATGGCGGCCGACCAGTCGTCGGCCGGCGGTTCGGTGAGGTGTGCGATCGCGGCGGCCCACTCGTCTACCGGCGGCTCGGCC
>NZ_JACBXC010001560.1 GCF_013870535.1 Streptomyces phytophilus
CCGGCACGTACCCCGGCGTCGGAATCCGGCCCGCGGCACGGCAGGATCGTGCCGTGGCAGAACTCATCACCATCGACGACCCCGACGACCCGCGCCTGTCGGACTACGCCGGCCTCACCGACGTCGAGCTGCGCCGCCGCCGCGAGCCGGCGGAAGGGCTGTTCATCGCCGAGGGCGACAAGGTCATCCGGCGCGCGGTCGAGACCGGCTACGAGACCCGCTCCATGATGCTCTCCGCCAAGTGGGTCGACGTGATGCGGGACGTCATCGACGCGCTGCCGGCACCGGTGTACGTCGTCGGCGCCGACCTGGCCGAGCAGGTCACCGGCTACCACGTACACCGCGGCGCGCTCGCCTCCATGCGCCGCAAGCCGCTGCCGGACGCCGCCGGGCTGCTGGCCCGCGCCCGCCGCGTCGCGGTGCTGGAGACCGTCAACGACCACACCAACGTCGGCGCCGTCTTCCGCGGCGCCGCCGCCCTCGGCATGGACGCCGTGCTGCTCTCGCCGGACTGCGCGGACCCGCTGTACCGGCGGTCGGTGAAGGTCTCCATGGGCGCCGTCTTCCACGTCCCGTACGCGCGGCTGGCCTCCTGGCCGCGGGGCCTGGAGACGGTCCGCGAGGCGGGCTTCACCCTCGTCGCCCTCACCCCGGACGAGCGGGCGGTGCCGATCACCGAGGCGGCGCCGCAGCGGCTGCCGCGGGTCGCGCTGATGCTGGGCACGGAGGGCGCGGGGCTGTCGGCGGGGGCGCTGCGGGCGGCGGACCAGTGGGTGCGTATCCCGATGTCGAACGGCGTCGACTCGCTCAACGTCGGCGCCGCCGCGGCGGTCGCGTTCTACGCGGTGGCGACGGCACCCGCCGAAGGCTGAACCCGGCGCGCGGTACGTGGCCGAAAACCGCCGCAGCCCCGCCGCGAGCGCGGCGGACCACCCCGGGGCAGTACCCCCCGGCGTGATCCACCGGGAGTACCAGGGCCTGTCTTCAATCTCCCGTCTGCGGCGCGACGCCTGGCACGCACGCTCGCCGCGTTGTCGGGATCGACCGAATAGGCCCACTATGCGGTCGACCCTCCGCCTTGCGATCGCACGCACCAGACGCCGCCCCGCCCGCCCTGCGGGCGAACGACGCGAGATCGAAGACAGGCCCTAGAGCGGGCCCTGGCAGCCCTGCGCCGCCGCGATACCGAGCGCGACCAGCAGCGTCACCGTCACGAAGACGATCAGCCGCTGCC
>NZ_JACBXC010001561.1 GCF_013870535.1 Streptomyces phytophilus
GTCGCCTCCGCGCGCAGCTCCACGGCGTGCTTGCGGGCCCGTTCCAGCTGGGCCTCCAGCTGCGTCACGTCCCGCTCCGCGGCGGTCGCCGCCTGGGACGCCGACTCGGCCTGCACCTCGTCGATCGACCGGGCGCCCGTGATCCGCGCCACATCGGGGTCGAACGCGCCGCGCCCGCTGATGATGTGCCGCGAGGCGTCCACCGCCGCGTCCTCCAGCAGGCGGAAGACGGTGCGGCGCTGGTGCGGCAGGGCGAGGGAGACGACGGTGCCGGACTCGCCGGCCCGGGCCGTGCGGCCCGCGCGGTGCAGGTAGTCCTTGTGGTCGCCGGCCGGGTCGACGTTCAGCACCAGGTCGATGCCGTCGACGTGGATGCCGCGCGCGGCGACGTCCGTCGCCACCAGCGCGTGCACCCGGCCGTCCTTGAAGTCCGCCAGCGTGTGCGTCCGCGCGCCCTGCGTCATGCCGCCGTGCAGCGCGGCGGCGCGCACGCCGGTCTCGCGGAGCTGGTCCGCGACGCGGTCGGCGCCGAGCTGGGTGCGTACGAAGACGATGGTGCGACCCCTGCGCGCCGCGATGGCGGCCGTGACCGGCGCCTTGTCGCGGGGCTTCACGACGAGCACGTGGTGGCTCATCGTCGTCACCGCGCCGGCCGACGGGTCCACCTCGTGGCTGACGGGGTCGACGAGGTAGCGCTTGACGAGCGTGCCGACGCCCTTGTCCAGCGTGGCCGAGAACAGCATCCGCTGCCCGCCCGACGGCACCTGGTCGAGCAGCTCGGTGACCTCGGGCAGGAAGCCCAGGTCGGCCATTTGGTCGGCCTCGTCCAGCACGGTGATCTGCACCCGGTCCAGGGAGCAGGCGCCGCGGTCGATGACGTCGCGCAGCCGGCCGGGGGTGGCGACGAGCACGTCGACGCCGCGCTCCAGCGCGCCGATCTGGCGGCCCATGGACGTACCGCCGCAGACGACCTTCATCGACAGCCGCAGCACGTCGCCGTACGGCTGGAGCGCGTCGGCGACCTGCATGGCCAGCTCGCGCGTCGGGGTGAGGATGAGGCCGCGGGGGCGCTTGGCGTCGGTGTGGCCGCCGGCGAGGGTCGCGAGCAGCGGCAGGCCGAAGGAGAGGGTCTTGCCGGAGCCGGTACGGCCGCGGCCGAGCACGTCGCGGCCGGCGAGGGCGTCGGGGATGGTGGCGGCCTGGATCGGGAACGGGGTGGTGACGCCGTAGTCC
>NZ_JACBXC010001562.1 GCF_013870535.1 Streptomyces phytophilus
GCACAGGTCGAGCAGCCGAGCGTCGTGCGCGCGGGGGCGCAGGGTGCGTACGAGACCGGCGCGCCGCCGCTGTTCGGCCTGCGCGTCGATCCAGTCGAAGGCGTGACGGGGCATGCGGTTCCTCGGCTCGGCGGGCTGTTTCTGCACCGTAGTGCGCGCGGGGGCGGGCGGTGGTGTGGCGATGAGCACAGAAGACAGGGGCGGCCGTTGTGCGGTACCCCATTGGCCCCGACCGGTGCGGTGGGCGAGGATCGGCGCCATGGACCTGCTTTCGACGCTGGTGGACAAGGGGCTGCGGCGCGAGGCGCCCACCCGTGACGAGGCGCTGGCCGTGCTGCGCACTGCGGACGAGGACGTCCTCGACGTCGTCGCCGCGGCCGGGAAGGTGCGCCGGGAGTTCTTCGGCCGCCGGGTGAAACTCAACTACCTGGTCAACCTCAAGTCGGGGCTGTGCCCCGAGGACTGCTCGTACTGCTCGCAGCGGCTGGGTTCCGAGGCGGGGATCCTCAAGTACACGTGGCTGAAGGCCGACCAGGCGGCCCAGGCCGCGTCGGCCGGGGTGGCGGGCGGCGCCAAGCGGGTCTGCCTGGTCGCCAGCGGGCGCGGGCCCACGGACCGCGACGTCGACCGGGTCTCGGAGACCATCGCCGCCATCAAGGAGCAGAACGGCGACGTGGAGGTGTGCGCCTGCCTCGGGCTGCTCTCCGACGGCCAGGCGGAGCGGCTGAAGTCGGCGGGCGCGGACGCGTACAACCACAACCTCAACACCTCCGAGGCGACGTACGCGGACATCTGCACCACGCACGGCTACGAGGACCGGGTGCAGACCGTGCAGCAGGCGCAGGCGGCCGGGCTGTCGGCCTGCTCCGGGCTGATCGCGGGGATGGGCGAGAGCGACGAGGACCTGGTGGACGTGGTCTTCGCGCTGCGCGCGCTGGACCCGGACTCGGTGCCGGTGAACTTCCTGATCCCGTTCGAGGGCACGCCGCTGGCCGGGGAGTGGGACCTCACGCCGCAGCGCTGCCTGAAGATCCTCGCCATGGTGCGGTTCGTCTGCCCGGACGTGGAGGTGCGGCTCGCGGCCGGCCGCGAGATCCACCTGCGCACGCTCCAGCCGCTGGCGCTGCACCTGGCCAACTCGGTGTTCCTGGGCGACTACCTGACCAGCGAGGGGCAGGCGGGCAAGGCGGACCTGGAGATGATCGCGGACGCCGGGTTCGAGGTGGAGGAGGC
>NZ_JACBXC010001563.1 GCF_013870535.1 Streptomyces phytophilus
CAGTACCGGGACGCCCGCCTCGTCCAGGGCCTCGCGCAGCAGGGACTCGTGGCGGTCGGAGGCGACCCGGTTCAGGACGACGCCCCCGATCCGTACCTCCGGATCCCACGACGCGAACCCGTGCACCAGCGCCGCCACCGACCGCGACTGCCCGGAGGCGTCGACCACCAGCACCACCGGCGCGCGCAGCAGCTTCGCCAGCTCCGCCGTCGAGCCCGACTCGCCGGCGCCCGAGGCGCCGTCGTACAGGCCCATCACGCCCTCCACGACCGCCACGTCCGCGCCCGCCGCGCCGTGCGCGAACAGCGGGGCGACGAGGCCGGGGCCGCACATGTGCGCGTCCAGGTTCCGGCCCGGGCGCCCGCCGTCGGGGGAGTCGGCGACGGCGAGCGCGTGGTAGCCGGGGTCGATGTAGTCGGGGCCCGCCTTGTGCGGCGAGACGGTCAGGCCGGCGGCGGCGAACGCCGCCATCAGGCCCGTCGCGACCGTCGTCTTGCCGCTGCCGGAGGCCGGCGCGGCGACGACGAGCCGGGGGATGTCGATCACGGGAGACTCACCATTCGATTCCCCGCTGGCCCTTCTGGCCCGCGTCCATGGGGTGTTTGACCTTGCCCATCTCCGTGACGAGATCGGCGGACTCGACCAGCGGCGCCGGTGCGTTGCGGCCGGTGACGACGACGTGCTGGCTGCCCGGCCGGTCCCGCAGCACCGAGACCACCTCGGCGGTGTCCACCCAGCCCCAGTGCATCGGGTAGGCGAACTCGTCGAGCACGTACAGCCGGTACGTCTGCGCCGCCAGGTCCCGCTTGACCTGCTCCCAGCCCTCCCGGGCCCTCGCCTCGTTGTCCGGCTCGGCGTCCCCGCCGTCCCTGGCCGGCCGCTGGATCCACGACCAGCCCTCGCCCATCTTGTGCCACGCCACCGTGCCGCCCTCGCCGCTCGCGCCGAGGACCCGCAGCGCCCGCTCCTCGCCGACCCGCCACTTGGCGGACTTCACGAACTGGAACACCCCGATCGGCCACCCCTGGTTCCAGGCCCGCAGCGCCAGCCCGAAGGCGGCCGTGGACTTCCCCTTGCCCGGGCCCGTGTGCACCACGACCAGCGGGCGGTTGCGGCGCTGCCGCGTCGTCAGGCCGTCGTCCGGCACGGCGGCCGGCTGTCCCTTCGGCATCAGGCGGCCCTCCCCGGACTCCCCGGCCCGCGCCCGGCGGCGGGCCCTTCGCGTACGGCAC
>NZ_JACBXC010001564.1 GCF_013870535.1 Streptomyces phytophilus
GTGTCGCCGACGCCGGCCTTCGCGGTGCGGGCCGCGGCGGCGTCGAGCACTACCTCGCCGGTACGGGGCGCGCTGCCGGCCGTGAGTTCCGTACCGGTGAAGGCGTGCGAGCCCCAGCCGTGCGCGGTGAGCGGGCCGTCCCCGGTCCGTACCGGGAAGGTGAAGTCCGCGACCGCCTCCTCGACGCCCGGCGCCCCGGCGGCCTTCGCCGCCAGCCCGGCGTCGAGCCGAGCGGTGTCCGGCAGCGGGACGGCCTCCTTCTCCAGGTCCTCGCCGCTGCCCGTGACGACGTACTCGTACTGGTCGGCGGCCGCGACGACCGGCGCCTTCTCGTACCGCTCGGCGGGCACCGAGGCGCGCAGGCCGGTTTCGAGCAGGATGCCGCAGGCCGTGACGATCAGCGCCGACAGCATCAGCACCACGAAGGTCCCGGCGAACGACGCGGGCTTGAAGCGGACCGCGGCGCGGGCGAGTCCGTTGGGGCGCATCATGCCGACACCCCCGCAAAGGACTCGTCGCGCACGGTGGATGCGGCGGTACGGGCGCCCAGCCCTGCCATCCGCGCCGCGATCTGCGCCGCGGAGCCGCCCGCGAGCCGGTCGGCGAAGGCGCCGTCCGCGAGGAACAGCACCTGGTCCGCCCAGGCGGCGGCGGCCGGGTCGTGGGTGACCATCACGACGGTGGCGCCATGGGGGTACCCGCTGTTCGAGCCGAGCCGAGAGCTTGGGGGAGTGTCGACGGCGTGCCGCAGCAGGCCCAGGACCTCGGCGGCGGTGGTGGTGTCGAGGGCGCCGGTGGGCTCGTCGGCGAAGATCACGTCGGGGCTGGTGACCAGGGCGCGGGCGATGGCCACGCGCTGCTGCTGTCCGCCGGACAGCTCGCCCGGCCGGCGCCGCGCCTTGTCGGCGAGCCCGACCTGCGCCAGCACCGCGTCCGCCCGGCCCCGGTTCCGGTGCTGCCCGGCGAGGCGCAGGGGCAGCAGGACGTTCTGCTCCACGGTCAGGGAGGGCAGCAGGTTGAACGCCTGGAAGACGAAGCCGAGGCGGCTGCGCCGCAGCTCGGTGAGCTCGTTCTCCTTCATGCCGGTGATCTCCGTGCCGCCGAGGCGCACGGATCCGGCCGTCGGCCGGTCGAGGCCGGCGGCGCACTGCAGGAACGTCGACTTGCCGGACCCGGACGGGCCCATCACCGCGGTGAACGTGCCGCGGGGGAGTGCGAGGTCGACGCCCGCC
>NZ_JACBXC010001565.1 GCF_013870535.1 Streptomyces phytophilus
CGCCGGGCAGGCCGTCCACGAGTACCACCGGCCCCTCGTCCGCCAGTGCCCTGCCGACGTCCCGGGCGATCGCGCACGTGCTGCGTACACAGCCCAGTTCCAGCAGCGACACGGGTTCCGGGGAGCCGCGGACGGCACGCGCCAGCGTTGCGGTGAGCCGTGTCCGCGCATCCCGGGTCCGCCGGCTCCGCCACCGGCGGGGCCTGCGGCGCAGCTCGGCGATGACCGAGGCGCCCAGGTGCGCCGCGATCTCCCGCCGCAGCACGGGGCGGTCCGCGACCACCGTGCCGACCGCGGCCGCGGCGAGTCCGAGCACCAGCCCGAGCACCAGCCCGATCCCGCCGTCGGTGGCGGCGGCCCTGGGCAGGGACTCCCGTACCGCGCGCGGCGCGTCCACGATCTGCGTACCGGCGATGAGCTGGGGCGTGCCGATGCCCGCCTCCGCGGCCCGCTGCTCGAAGTCGGCGATGCGCGAGGTGAGTTCGGCCCGGCGGGTGAAGAGCGACTCCAGGTCCGCGGACGCCGTCGGGCCGCCGTCCGGCGGGCCCTGCCCGATCGCCTCGTTGACCTCGGCGAGTTCGTCCCTCATCCGGTCGCGCTGGTCGAGGAGGGTCTCGGACTCGGCTGCTGCGACCTCCCGGAGGCGCCGTACGTGGTCCGCGACGAACGCGTCGGCCAGCGCCCGCGCCCGGGCCTTCGCTTCGGCGTCGTCGCTGCCCGTCACCTTGATCTGCAGCAGGTTGTTCGTCAGGCCGATGCCCTGGTAGTCGTCCGTGAAGTCCTCGGGGCGCTGCGGGGAGTCGAGTGCCCGGAGCGCCTGGCCGGCGATCCGCGTGGTCTCCAGCAGCGCGACGTCGGTGCGGATGAGCGTGCCCGGGTCGGTCGGCTGGTCCGCCTGATGCGCGACGAGCACGGTGGTCACCGCCGTCGGCGGCGTGGGCAGCAGGAGGGCCACGGCGATGCCGGCGAGCAGGCCCACCAGCCCCACCGAACCCCAGAGCCGCCGGCGCCTGCGCACCGCCACCACCAGCGACTGGAGGTCCAGCAGCGGGGTGGCGGACGACTGCTCGGCGGCCGTGCCCGTCGTCACCCGGCACCTCCCGCCGCGTCGGCGCCGACCGCCATCACCGGCGCGGCACCGTCCGGGGACCCGTCGGCGGGGCGTGGCGGACGGCCCCGGACCGCGCCGGCGACGACGACGCCGGCGACGTCGTGCCCGGCGTCCGCACACG
>NZ_JACBXC010001566.1 GCF_013870535.1 Streptomyces phytophilus
GCCTAATCTGTCCGACGTGACTGCTCCGACCACCGCGACGCCCGCCGCCGGCGCGCCCAGGCCCGCCCCGGGCCCGGCGGCCGACGAGGGCCTGGCCCGCCGCCTGCGCGCCCTGGCGTGCACAGCCCCGCTGCACGACCTGGACGCCCGCAAGGCGATGCTCGCGGGCGAGTTCGGGGTGTACGCGATGGCGGAGGTGGCCCTGTCCGCCATCGACCTGGTCACGCTGCAGATGGACTTCGACACCGGCGCCGAGCCCGACGAGGTCATCGCCCGCCTGCTGCCGCGCGTCGCCGCCCAGGCACCGCTGCGCCCCCGCGCCGAGCACGAGCGGGTGGCGCACTGGGTGCTGGACAGCCTGGTCAACGTCGGCAGCGTCGACCGCGGCTTCCGCGCGGTGTACGGCACGTTCGGCCACGACGGCGCGTACGTGCGCAGGGAGTACGACTTCAAGCTCCTCGAAGAGGTCCCGGGACCCGGCGGCGCCGTCTATCTGCGCACCACCGACGAGGCGGTCAACGTCCTGGTGGGCGCGCTCGACACCGATGTCACCAGCGCGCAGATCGCCGCCGAGGTCAAGCTCGAAGTCCTCATCAACCGCGGCCGGCTCGCCGACGCCCAGCTGGCCGCCGAGCAGGCCCGCTACCGCACCGTGCAGTACGCGGAGACGCTCCGCCGCGCCCTGGAGGCCACCCGGCGCAACGTGCGCGCGGTCGACTGGCTCCAGACCGTGCCGGCGATGATCGACGAGGCGCTGGACCACGTCGCCGACCGGTACCGGCACGAGAACGCCATCCTCACCAACATCCGCCGCGCCCGCGACGAAGCGGAGGACCCCGAGCACAAGCGCCGTGCCGCCGAGCTGGTCGACATCGTCAAGGACTGCATCCGCCGCCACACCCAGCTCCAGACCCGGCTGCTGGACGCCGGCCCGCTGTTCCGCGCCGAGCAGGACCGGCAGGCGTTCGCCCCGCCCGCCGCCCGCACCGGCGTCGACCTCTACGGCCAGCTCCTCGCCCCCGTGCTGCCGCTGCCCGTCTCCGCCGCCCACCGCGTCACCGACGCCTTCTTCGCCCGCGGCACCGGGCTGCGCGCCCCGCACGCCGTGCGCCTCGCCGACCTCGCCGAGCTGCTGCTCACGCCCCCGCTGGAACGGGCCCACCTGGGCGCCGAGATGCCCGAGCCCGACCTCGTCGCCACCCCGGACGACAGCAGGTTCAGCGAGGAGCAG
>NZ_JACBXC010001567.1 GCF_013870535.1 Streptomyces phytophilus
CCTCCGCGCCCGCGCGCAGCCAGCGGCGCAGCACGTGGTTGTGCGCGGTGACCACGGCCGAGGCGGCGACCTCGGCGAGCAGCGGGCCGTCGTCGCCGTCCTGGTGGGCGCCCTCGTCGAAGTGGCCCAGCAGATAGCGGGTGAACAGCCGCTCGTAGCGGGAGACCGAGGCGATCTCGCGCTCGCGCAGCGTCGGCACCTCCCGGGTCAGGCGGTAGCGCTCGACGGAGACCGCGGGCTGGGCCGCGTACATCCGCATGACCTCGCGGATGCCGCGGCAGATGGTGTCCAGCGGGTACTCGTGCGGCGGCGCGGCGTCCAGGACGGCCTTCACCCGCTCCAGCGTGTCGTCGTGGTCGGGGAAGATCGCCTCCTCCTTGGAGCGGAAGTGCCGGAAGAAGGTGCGGCGCGCGACGCCCGCCGAGGCGGCGATCTCGTCCACCGTCGTCGCCTCGTAGCCCTTGGTCGCGAACAGCTCCATCGCCGCCGCCGCGATGTCGCGGCGCATCTTCAGGCGCTGGGTGCTGGAGTTGGCACGGCTGGGCTTCGCAGGCTGGGACATGTAAGGAACGTACTCCATGCGTGGCCCCCGGATCGCCGCCTACTGGAGGGTCGGTCGAGCCGCGGACGGGCGGGCGGTGCTCAGCGTGCGGCGGTCGCGTACTCGCGGAAGCCGCGGCCCGTCTTGCGGCCGAGGCAGCCCGCGGCGACCAGGTGCTCCAGCAGCGGCGCGGGCGCGAGGCCGGGGTCGCGGAACTCGCGGTGCAGGACCCGCTCGATGGCCAGCGAGACGTCCAGGCCGACGACGTCCAGCAGCTCGAAGGGGCCCATGGGGTAGCCGCCGCCGAGCTTCATCGCGGCGTCGATGTCGTCGGGCGAGGCGTAGTGCTCCTGGACCATCTTCACCGCGTTGTTCAGGTACGGGAACAGCAGCGCGTTGACGATGAAGCCGGCCCGGTCGCCGCAGTCCACGGGGTGCTTGCCCAGCCGGGCGCAGACCGCGCGGACGGTGGCGTGCGCGTCGTCCGCGGTACGGACCGTGCGCACCACCTCGACGAGCTTCATCACCT
Source organism: Streptomyces phytophilus (assembly GCF_013870535.1). Taxonomy (GTDB): domain Bacteria; phylum Actinomycetota; class Actinomycetes; order Streptomycetales; family Streptomycetaceae; genus Streptomyces; species Streptomyces phytophilus. Next base: position 1,071 of record NZ_JACBXC010001567.1, read on the forward strand.
GCGCCGGGTTGAAGAAGTGCATGCCGACCACGTCCTCGGGACGGGACGTGGCGGCGGCGCAGGCGACGACGGGCAGCGAGGACGTGGTGGTGGCCAGCACGGCGCCGGGCCGGGCGACCGCGTCCACGGCGGCGAACAACTGCCGCTTGACCGCG
>NZ_JACBXC010001568.1 GCF_013870535.1 Streptomyces phytophilus
TGGTCGCCGAGCACGGCGAGGATCCGGCGGAGGTGGCCCTCGCGTGGCTGCTGACGCGCCCGGGCGTCACGGGCCCGATCGTGGGCCCGCGCACGATGGAGCAGCTCACGTCGGCACTGCCGGCGCTGGACCTGACGCTGTCGGACGAGCTGCTGGCGTCGCTCGACGAGATCTTCCCGGGCCCGGGGCCGTCGCCGGAGGCGTTCGCGTGGTGAGCGTCCGGTAGGCGGCGGGCCGGGGCGCCTCAGCCGCCGAAGGCGGCGGCGATGGCGACGACGGCGAAGATCAGCACGAGCGTGGCACTGACGACGCGGATGCGGGTCTTGGCGTTCACGCGTACGAGCTTACGGGCCCGCAGCCCCTCGGGGGGCGGCGGGCCCGGGGCAGTGGTGGCGGGCCGTGACGACTCACCGTGAGTATCGTTGTACTGCGCGGCTGCCTGCGATCAAGCAGCAGCGGGGAGGAGCGCCACGATGGCCGTCGTCGACACCGACGAGCTCACTCTCGACACGTTGTTCGAGCTGGTGGAGCGGATGCCTGTCCCCGCGGGATATAAGGTCGAGATCGTCGAGGGGGCCGTCTACATGTCGCCGCAACGGCAGAAGCACTGGTTGGTCATTGCGGACCTCTACGATCAGCTTCGCGCTCGGTATCCCCGGACGCGCACCGCTTCCTATGTCCGTATCGACTTCCCCGGGCACCTCAACGGCTTCGCCTCCGACATCGCCACGATGGCAGAAGGCGCCGAACCCGGCGCTGATGACCGTTGGCGCCCCCAGGACGTCGAGTTCGTGGGCGAGGTGATCTCCAAGGGCACTGCCGCCAACGACTACGGTCCGAAGAAGGCCGCCTACGCCGCGGCCGGCGTGCCGGTCTACCTGATCGTCGACCCGTACACCGGCAAGTGCCACGTCCACACGCTGCCCAAGGACGGCGAGTACCACGTCGGGACGACCCTCGACTTCGGCGTGGACATCGACCTCACCGACCCCCCCGTCGGGCTCAAGCTGACGACCGGCGAGTTCCCCCGCGACTGAACGTCCGGCTAGGCCCCGCGCTCGCCCAGGGGCCAGGTGGCCAGGGGCTCGTAGTGCGGCTGGGCGCCGGGTTGGTTCGGGGGTGGGGGGTGGCTGCGGAGCAGGGTGAGGGTGGTGATGTCGCGCTGCGGGGTGGTGAAGTCGCGTAGGGCGTACGTGAACGGGGTCAGGTCCGTGCCGCCGCCGT
>NZ_JACBXC010001569.1 GCF_013870535.1 Streptomyces phytophilus
AGGCGCCCGCGTTCGTCGAGGGGCAGGCCGGTGGCGGCGAGGACGGGGTGGGGGCGGACGCCGGCGGTCCACACGAGGGTGCGGGTGGGGAAGCGGGCGCCGTCTCCGAGTCGGGCGACGCGGTCCGTGCAGCTCGACAGGCGGGTCTTCAGGCGTACGTCGATGCCGCGTTCGCGCAGCCGGTGTACGGCGTACTCGCCGAGCCGCTCGCCGACCTCCGGCAGGATGCGGTCGCCGGCCTCGACGAGCACCCAGCGCATGTCCTGGGGGCGTACGCCGGTGTAGTAGCGGGTGGCGTAGCGCGCCATGTCTTCGAGCTCGGCGAGTGCTTCCACGCCGGCGTAGCCGCCCCCCACGAACACGAATGTCAAGGCGGCCTCGCGGACGGCCGCGTCGCGGGTGGAGGAGGCGATGTCCAGTTGTTCGAGGACGTGGTTGCGCAGGCCGATGGCCTCCTCGATCTTGAGCCGGCTGCCGAGCTGCTTCTGCAGCCGCAGCGCCACGGCCATCCCGACGTTGCCACCACCGACGACGAGCACGCGCGTCGGATCCGTCATGGGCAACCTCCTGCCTGGGGTCCCGCCAGGGGCCCGGCCTCGCCGCGCGCCGCCGGCGGCGGTGCGGGCCCGGGGCGAGGCCGCCGCGGACGGCGACCTCGGAACACCCATGACGCACCGCGTTCGGACTTTTGTCCACAGGCAGGGGGAGGATTTCCGGCGCCCGAGGTGTCCGACCCGCGGCCGATCCTTATCCACAGCCCCTTCTCTCTTGACTTCTGCTGAACTATGTTCGTACGAGCCGGAGTGGCCCGACCAGATGCACTCCGGTATGCAGGGTGGGGAGTCTCCGGGGGGAGACTGTCATAACCGGGGGAAACAGAGATGCAGGTTCAGAGCAGTCGTCTGTCGGCAAACATGGCGGGATCGGACACTTCGGGCGGGCTGTCGACGAATGGCCGATCGGCGCTGCGGGTCGACGCGCAGCGCAATCTGGAGCATGTCCTGCGCGCCGCGCGCGAGGTCTTCGGGGAGCTGGGTTACGGCGCCCCGATGGAGGACGTCGCCCGCCGCGCCAGGGTCGGCGTAGGCACGGTGTACCGCCGCTTTCCGAGCAAGGAAGTGCTGGTCAAGCGCATCGCCGAGGCGGAGACCGCGCGGCTGACCGAGCAGGCCCGCGCGGCATTGCAGCAGGAGGACGAGCCGTGGGCCGCGCTGGCGCGCTTC
>NZ_JACBXC010000157.1 GCF_013870535.1 Streptomyces phytophilus
CTCGACGGTGGCGCCCTCGTGCTTCTGCAGCCAGTGCACCGCGTCCAGCACCGCGTGGTGCTCGACGGGGCTGGCGAGCACCCGGGTGCGGGCGGGGTCCTCGGCGCGCCGCGACCAGTACAGGCCCTTGACGGCGAGGTTGTCCGCCTCGGTGCCGCCGGAGGTGAAGACCACCTCGCTGGGCCGGGCGCCGAAGGCGGCGGCCAGCCGCTCCCGGGACTCCTCGACCGCCCGCCGGGCCCGCCGGCCCGCGGCGTGCAGCGAGGAGGCGTTGCCGGTGGCGGTGAGGCGGTCGGTCATGGCCCGCACCGCCTCGGGAAGCATCGGGGTGGTGGAGGCGTGGTCGAGGTAGACAGCCTGGTCCATGGTGGTTCCGATTCTACGGCGCGCGCCCCGCCCGCCGAACGCCGCCTTCCGGCCGTACGGGCCCGCCCCCGGCCCCGCGCCGTCAGCCCTCCCCCGCCGCCCTGCTGCGGCGCTGCCAGGCGCGCGGGGCCCGCCAGCGGTAGCGCAGCGCGAGCAGCCGCAGCACGAACGCCAGCGCCGCCGCGGCCGTCGCCGTGGCGGGCTCGACCTGGTCGAAGCGGATCAGGAGCGCCGTGGCCGCCGCGCCGACCAGCGCCGGCACCGCGTACATCTCCCGGTCCCAGCGCAGCAGCGACGGCACCTCGCCGGCGAGCAGGTCGCGCACCACGCCGCCGCCGGCCGCGCTGGTCAGCCCGAGGACGGCGGCGGAGGTGAGGCCGAGCCCGTACTCGTACGCCTTGAGCGTGCCCGTGACGCAGAACAGCCCGAGCCCCGCGGCGTCGAAGACCATGACCGCGCTGGTGATCCGCTCCACCTCGGGGTGGAGGAAGACGACCAGCAGCGCGGCGACGAGCGGCGTGAACAGGTACCCCGGCTCGGTGAACGCGACCGGCGGCACCGCGCCGATCACCAGGTCCCGCAGCAGCCCGCCGCCGAGCCCGGTGGCCAGCGCGAGCACGCCGATGCCGAAGACGTCGAAGTTCTTCCGCACCGCGAGCAGCGCGCCGGAGATCCCGAAGACGAAGATCCCCGCGAGGTCCAGCCAGTGCTGGAGGGACGGGGTGAACAACCCGTCGGACACCACGCCCCCGTTCCTGCTCCGGCGGTTCCTACGCCTTGTCGTCGGGGGCCTGGTCGGGCGCGTTCTCCGGGTGCCAGCAGGCGGTGCGCCGGCCGGGCTTCAGCTCCAGCAGCGGGGGCTCCTTGGTCTTGCAGACCTGGGTGGCCTTCCAGCAGCGGGTGTGGAAGCGGCAGCCGGGCGGCGGCGAGATCGGCGAGGGCACGTCGCCCTTGAGCAGGATCCGCTCGCGCTGCTGCCGGCGCTTGGTGTCCGGCACCGGCACCGCGGACATCAGCGCCTTGGTGTACGGGTGCAGCGGCTCCTGGTACAGGCTGGTGCGGTCGGCCAGTTCGACGACCTTGCCCAGGTACATGACCGCGATCCGGTCGGATACGTGCCGGACGACGGACAGGTCGTGGGCGATGATCACGTAGGTGAGCCCGAACTCCTGCTGGAGGTCGTCCAGGAGGTTGACCACCTGCGCCTGGATGGACACGTCCAGCGCCGAGACCGGCTCGTCCGCCACGATCAGCTTCGGCTGGAGGGCCAGGGCGCGGGCGATGCCGATGCGCTGGCGCTGGCCGCCGGAGAACTCGTGCGGGTAGCGGTTGTAGTGCTCGGGGTTGAGCCCGACCCGCTCCAGGATCCCCTGGACCTCCTCCTTCACCCCACCCTCGGGCCGTACGTTCTGGAGCTTGAACGGGGCGCCGACGATGGTGCCGACGGTGTGCCGCGGGTTCAGCGAGGAGTACGGGTCCTGGAAGATCATCTGCACGTCGCGGCGCAGCGGGCGCATCTGGCCCGTGCTCAGGTGCGTGATGTCCCGGCCCTGGAACTCGACTGTGCCGCCGGTCGGCTCCAGCAGCCGGGTGATCAGCCGGCCCATGGTGGACTTGCCGCAGCCGGACTCGCCGACGACGCCCAGGGTCTCGCCCGGCAGCACCTCGAAGTCGATGCCGTCCACGGCCTGCACCGCGCCGACCTTCCGCTGCATCAGGCCCTTGCGGATGGGGAAGTGCTTGGTCAGCCCGGAGACCTTCAGCAGCGGCTCGGTGCCGGCGACGGGCTTCTTGCGCATCCGCGCGCCCGGGATGGTCGCGGTCGCCTTCGTCCCGCCGGCGTCGGAAGTGCCGTCCGCCGGGGCGTCGGTCCCCTTCTCCACCCCCGCGTCGGTCGCCTTGTCGGCCTTCTTCTCGGGCACAGCCTCGTCCTTCACAGCTTCGGCGCAATCTCTTCGGTGTAGATGCGCTCCCGGTCTTCCTGCCGCAGATGGCAGGCGGCGAAGTGTCCACCCCCGCCGGCTACGCCCTCATTGGCGGGGGTGCCCCCACTGCCCACTTCGCGCAGCTCGGGCCGTACGGTGCGGCTGGCGTTGTCCGCGGGCACGTCCGCGTAGGGGCAGCGGGGGTGGAACGCGCAGCCGCCGGGCACGTTGATGAGGCTCGGCGGGCTGCCCTTGACCGGGATGAGCCGGTCCGTGGCCTCGCGGTCGATGCGCGGCATGGAGCCCAGCAGGCCCCAGGTGTACGGGTGCTGCGGCCGGTCGAAGATCTGCTCGGCCGAGCCCCGCTCCACGCACCGGCCGCCGTACATCACCACGATGTCGTCGGCCAGTTCGGCGACCACGCCGAGGTCGTGGGTGATGATGATGACCGCGGAGCCGAACTCCTTCTGCAGATCCCGGATCAGGTCGAGGATCTGCGCCTGCACGGTGACGTCGAGCGCGGTCGTCGGCTCGTCGGCGATGAGCAGTTCGGGGTTGTTCACCAGCGCCATCGCGATCATCGCGCGCTGGCGCATGCCGCCGGAGAACTGGTGCGGGTAGTCGTCGACGCGCTTGTCGGGCTGCGGGATGCCGACCCGGTCGAGCATCTCGATCGCCCGCTTGCGCGCGGTCTTCTTGTCGACGTCGTGGTGGACCCGGTACGCCTCCACGATCTGGTACCCGATCTTGTAGTACGGGTGCAGCGCGGACAGCGGGTCCTGGAAGATCATCGACATCTCGCGGCCGCGCAGCCGGCGCACCGCCTCGGGCTCCGCGGACAGCAGCTCCTGCCCGTTGAGCCAGATCTCGCCGGAGAGCTGCGCCCGCCGGCGCTTGCCGTACTGCCCGGCGGTGTGCAGGCCCATCACGGCCAGCGAGGTGACGGACTTGCCGGAGCCGGACTCGCCCACGATGCCGAGGGTCTTGCCCTTCTCCAGCTGGAAGGAGAGCCCGTCGACGGACTTCACCACGCCGTCGTCGGTCGGGAAGTGGACCTTCAGGTCCCGGATGTCCAGGAACGACGACGCCTCGGTGTCGGCGGGTACCGGCTCGCCGACGGCGCCCGTCTTCGTCAGGCCGGTCACGAGACCCTCACCCTCGGGTCGATGGCGGCGTACACGAAGTCGACCACCAGATTGCAGATCACGATGAAGAAGGCGGCGAACAACGTCACACCGAGGATCGGTGGCAGGTCGTTCTCGTTGATGGACTGCACCGCCCAGGAGCCGACCCCGTTGAAGGAGAACACAGTCTCGGTGATCACCGCCCCGCCGAGCAGCAGCGCGAAGTCCATGCCGAAGATGGTCACGATGGGGGTCAGCGCCGAGCGCAGCCCGTGCCGGGTGATCACCACCGGTTCCTTCAGGCCCTTCGCGCGGGCGGTGCGGATGTAGTCCTCACCCATGGTCTCCAGCATTCCGGCGCGCGTGAGTCTCGCATAGAGCGCGGAATAGAGGAACGCCAGCGAGAACCAGGGCAGCATCAACCCCTGGAACCACCGCACCGGATTCTCGGTGAGCGGTGTGTACTCGTTGGGGAAGATCTCCCAGTGGTAGACGAAGAGCGCCAGCGCGACGGTGCCGGTGAAGAACATCGGCAGCGAGACGCCGGCCAGGGCGATGCCCATCGCGGCGCGGTCGAAGAACGAACCCGGGCGCAGTGCGGAGATCACACCCGTCGTCACTCCGGAGATCAGCCACAGGACGGCGGCGCCGATGGCCAGCGAGGCGGTGACCGGCAGCCGGTCCAGCATCTCCGGCCAGACCTCCACGTGCTTGCGGAAGGAGTAGCCGAGGCAGGGCGCGTTGCACTGCGACGGGTCGGGGCCGAAGTTGAACTCCCGGCCGGCGAAGATGCCGCGGATGAAGTCCCAGTACTGGATGTAGACGGGATCGTCGAGGCCGAGGTTCTGCTTGACCGCTTCGATGGTCTTGGGGTCCGGGCTCTTGCCGATGTACTGCGCGGCGAGCTGGTCGGGGGTGCTGCCGGCGAGCCGCGGCAGGACGAAGAAGATGGCGTAGGTGATGGCGCTCACGACGAACAGCAGCACCACTGCGGCCATCAGCCGCCGGATGAGATACGCGAACACGAGGGCGTGCCTTCCACGGTCCGGGCGGCGCGGGCGGTGCCGGTGAGGGCACCGCCCGCGCAGCCGGTGGGGGTGCTACTTCAGGCCGAGGTTCAGGTAGTCGTACTGACCGCTGAACGCCTGCGAGACCACCAGGTTGCTGAGCTGGTCCGAACGCTGGTGCAGGACCTTGAAGTAGGAGAGGGGCACGATCGCGGCCGTCTCCAGCATCTTCTTGTCCACCTCGGCGTACGCCTTGGCACGGGCCGCCTTGTCCGGGTTCGCGATCGACTCGTCCAGGAGCTTGTTGATCTCCGGGTCGTCCAGGTACGAGATGTTCGTGTTACCGGACTCGCCGAGCGCGCCGCCGTTGGCGATCTGCTGCAGGAAGCCGTAGCCGCTGGGCCAGTCGGAACCCCACTGCATCATGTACAGACCGGCCTTGTTGTCCTCGACCCACTTCTTGGAACCCGCGAAGTCGGTGAAGTACTTGCCGCCGGGGAACTTCTGGATCTCGGCGTTGATGCCCACCTTCTTCAGGGCCGCCTGGATCGCGGTGGCGTTGTCGATCTCGTCCTGGCGCTCGGTGCGAGCGGTCAGCACGGTGTCGAACCCGTCGGGCTGGCCGCACTCCTTCAGCGCCGCCTTGGCCTTGTCGACGTCGCCCTTGCTGCCCTCGGTGGCGTACGGGTCGTCGTACGCCTCGTGGCTCGGGACGTCCGGCGGCAGCGCCGTGGTGGCGATGTCACCCTTGGGCTCGCCGCCCAGGGCGCGCATCGAGGAGTCCTTGTCGACGGCGTACTCCACGGCCTTGCGGCAGTTGACGTCGTCGAACGGCGCGAGCTGGGTGTTCATGGCCAGGTAGGTCAGCCGGCCGCCGGTCGGGTTGTCGATCATGTTGGACTTGTCCCGCAGGAGCTGGGACTGGGTCTGACCGGTGACGCCGAGGGCGTCGAACATGACGTGGGTCTTGCCGGCCTCGATGTTCTGGTCGATGGTCTCGGCGTTGACCTTGAACCGGACCTCGATCTTGTCCGGGAGCTGCTTGCGGATCTTGTCCGTCTTCGGGTCCCACTGGTCGTTGCGGACCAGGGTGGCGGACTTGTCCAGGTCGAAGCTCTCGAACTTGTACGAGCCCGAGGAGACGATGTTCTTCTGGTAGTCCGAGCCGTTGTCCTTGTCCCGCGGCACCGGCGCCGTCTGGGTCATGGCGACGAGGTAGTCGAACTCCTGGAACGCCTGGTCGAGCTTGAAGACGATGGTCTGGTCGTCCGGGGTCTCGATGGACGAGATGCCCTCTTCGCTCTTGTCCTTGTACGGACCCTTGTAGTCGTCCGGGTTCTGCAGGTACTGGGCGAAGTAGTTCGGGCCGAGCGAGAGCACGTCGCGGGCGTAGTTGCTCCGCTCGACGGCGTACTTGACGTCACCGGACGTGATCTCGGTGCCGTCCTCGTACTTGACACCCTTCTTGATCTTGTACGTCCAGGTCTTGCCGCCGTCGCTGGCCTCGCCGGGACCTTCGGCGAGGTCCGGCACCGGCTCCGCGGCCTGCGCGCCCGGGCCGGGGGCGTAGGTCATGAGGGAGCGCGCGTACAGCCGGCTGAAGTTCCAGACGTAGCCGTAGTACGTGTTGCCCGGGTCCATCGAGTCCGGCACGTCGGCCGACTCGTAGACGAGGGTCCCGCCCTTCTTGTCGGAGGCGTTGAGGACCTTATCGATCGCCGCGTTCGCGGCGGCGCCGCCGCCCTCGCCTTCACCGTCGTCGTCGCTGCCGCCACCGCCGCAGGCGGAGACGGTCAGGGCGACCGAGACGGCAACCGCGAGCATGGCGGCTGATTTCGACCTGAGTTTCATGGTGAGGCGTTGCCCCCTGGTTCGGAGTGATGGGACGAGAGCGGGAACGGCGGGTGCCGCGCCCAGGCTGCTTCTTGGGGTCATCGGCGTCATCCGCGTCATCGGCGGCCCTTGGGATCGAGTGCGTCCCGGAGCCCGTCGCCCAAGAGGTTGAAGGCCAGTACGGACAGGAAGATCGCCACGCCCGGTACGACCATGAACATCGGATCGACCTGGTAGTAGTCGATCGCGCTGCTCAGCATGCCGCCCCAGCTGGCCTGCGGCGGCTGGATGCCCACACCGAGGAAGCTGAGTGCCGCCTCGAAGAGGATGTTGGTGGGGATCAGCAGGGTGGAGTAGACGAGGATCGGCCCCACCAGGTTCGGCAGCAGCTCCCGGAAGAGGATGAACGGCCCTCGCGCACCCAGGCTCCTGGCGGCTTCGACGAATTCGCGTTCGCGCAGGCTGAGCGTCTGTCCGCGGACGATGCGGCCGATATACGGCCAACTGAAGAAGCCGATGACGAAGATCAGCACGCCGATGTGGAGCTGCAGTCCCTTCAGCCCGAACGCGCCGCCCTGCAGCGCGGCCGAGATCGAGATGGCGAAGAGCAGCACCGGGAAGGCCAGGAACGTGTCCATGGTCCGGCTGATGATCGTGTCCGCCCACTTGCCGTAGTAGCCGGCGATCACCCCGAGGACGGTACCGATCACGACGGCGACCATGGTGGCGCCGAAGGCGACGAGCAGCGAGACCCAGGAGCCTTCGAGGATGCGGGTGGCGATGTCGCGGCCGAGCCGCGGCTCCACGCCCAGCGGGTGGTCCCAGCTGATGCCGCCGAAGGAGCCGTACGGCGTGGAGAGCGAGGGATCGACGAGGTCCTGGTTGAGCTTGTTGGGGTCGAGCCCGAAGATCGACTGGATCGGCCGGGAGAGCGCGGCGATCAGGACGAGGAGCACCACGACGACGCCGCCGGCCATGGCGACGCGGTCCCGCTTGAGCCGCATCCAGGCGATGCGCCCGAGCGAACGGCCCTCGATCCGGCTCTTGTCCACGCCCTCGACGAGAGCTTCCGGCGTCGCCTCGGTAGCGCCGGTGGTCTCGATAGGTGCCGTCATGTTGTGGGGACCCCTCTTGATCGGCGGCGTCCCGCCGTCGTCTGCCGCGGTAGCGGCTCAATCGCTTCGCTGGTGCAAGTCATGCCGTGGTGCCGTGATTCCGTGGTGCCGTAGTGCCCGGTGTCGGTAGTGCGTGTGCGTGAAGCGGTGTCGTCGCACAGGGGAACGACAGCTTCCCGCGGGGGGAGTCTTCAATGCGCCTGCGATCACTCGCCAGACCCCGAGGGGAATGGATGCGCAAACGTGATGCGATGCAGTGGATAACCGTTATCCGGACATCCCACCGCCGCTGAGCGGATCTCCGTCGGTCCGATATCAGGACACGTCCGGATATAGCGGGGTCAGGCCCTCAGAACTGCGGGGCGGGCCCCGGCTGCCAGCCGGACTGCTGGGCGCCGCCCGCGGAGTGCGGCGGCGGATAGCCGTAGCCGGCGGGCGGAGCGGCCGGGCCGCCGCCGTGGGCACCGCGGTCGAAGAACGGCCGGGAGTTGGCCCGCATCCACATCGCGACCGGGTCGTGGTCGTCGGCGAGCGCCACCGTGGAGACCGCCAGGCCGGGCGGCACGGCGGCCACGGACTCCTGCATCATCGCCTGCGCGGCGGCGACGGACTGCGGCCCCGTGTCGTACAGGTCGATGCCGACGGCCAGGTACGGCTCGCCGAGGGCCGGCTGCACCCAGGCGCGGCAGAGCGTGCGCACGGCGGGCGTGCGGTGGGCGGTCTGGCCCAGCAGGGCGTAGAACTGCGCGACGTCCACGACCGGTTCGGAGATCCGCAGCGG
>NZ_JACBXC010001570.1 GCF_013870535.1 Streptomyces phytophilus
GAGCGCCACCGGCTGGTCGTCACCAGCCACCACCTCCTCATGGACGGCTGGTCGATGCCGGTGCTGCTCGGCGAGCTGTCGGCGGTGTACGCGGCGGGCGGCGACGTGCGCGGGCTGCCCCCGGTCACGTCGTACCGGGAGTATCTGGCGTGGCTGCGCCGGCAGGACAAGGACGCCGCGCGTGCCGCCTGGCGCGCGGAGCTGGCCGGGGCCGACGAGCCGACGCTCGTGGCGCCCGCCGACCCGGGCCGGCTGCCGGTCGCGCCGGAGAGCCTGATCGCCGAGATTCCGCAGGAGCTGTACGGGGGGCTGATCGCGCTCACGCGCGCCCGCGGCCTGACGCTCAACACGGTCGTGCAGGGCGCGTGGGCGATGGTGCTGGCGCGGCTTGCGGGGCGTACGGACGTCGTGTTCGGCGCCACCGCTTCCGGGCGGCCCGCGGAGCTGCCGGGCGTCGAGTCGATGGTCGGCCTGTTCATCAACACCCTGCCCGTGCGCGTCCGGCTCGACGGCGCGCAGCCGGTGGACCAGATGCTCGCCGCCCTCCAGGACCGGCAGTCCGCGCTCGGCGCGCACCAGCACCTGGGCCTGCCCGAGGTGCAGCGGCTCGCCGGTGCCGGCGGTGTCTTCGACACGATCGTCGTCTACGAGAACTACCCCCTGCCACCCGAAGGCGCCTCCGCCCCCGACACCTTCGCGGTCCGCATGGCGGGCGGCCAGGAGGCGGCGCACTACCCGCTGACGCTCGTCGCCGCCCCCGGCGAGCAGATGAGCTTCAAGCTCGACTACCGCCCCGACCTGTTCTGCCGCGCCGAGGCGCAGACGGTCTTCGAGCGGCTGGTGCGGGTCCTGGAGCAGATCGCCGCGGATCCCGCCGCGCCCGTGGGCAGGATCGACATGATCGCCGCCGCGGACCGGGCGCGCGTGGTGGGGGAGTGGAACGCCACCGCGGCCCCGCTGCCGGGGCCTTCGGTGCCGGAGCTGTTCGCCGCGCACGCCCTGCGGTCGCCGGACGTGCCCGCCGTGACCGACGGCCCGCGGACGCTGTCGTACGGGGAACTCGATGCCGCCTCGGGGAGGTTCGCGGCGCATCTGGCCAACGCCGGGGTCCGCCGCGGCGACCGGGTCGCCGTCGTCATGGAGCGGTCGGCCGACCTGCTCGTGGCGCTGCTCGGCGCCTGGAAGGCGGGCGCGGCCTACGTGCCGGTGGACCCCGGCCACC
>NZ_JACBXC010001571.1 GCF_013870535.1 Streptomyces phytophilus
GCCGCCCTCGACCACGAGCGGGCCGACGAGACTCCCCGTGCCCCTGCGCGTACGCCGGGACCCGCCCCCCTGTGCGGCGGGGCGGGTCCCGGCGGTGTGGCGCAGTGGTGTCAGCGGATGCCGACGGCGGCCAGCGCGGCCTTCTGGGCGCCCGTGATCTCGCTGCCCCACAGCACGTAGCAGATGCCGCCGGTGCCGGAGCGGACCGCGCCGGCGGCGTCGTAGCGCTTGGTGCGGAGCCAGATGTTCTCCCACTGCCGGCGCTTGTAGACGTGCCGCACCGCCGGGTTGTCGGGCGAGGCCGGGTCGTTGGCGACGACGTCGCCGTCCTTGGTGAAGCCGACGACGGTCATCAGGTGGCCCGCGGTGCCGTATCCCGCGCCGTCCAGTTCCTCTTCGATGAAGGACTGGGAAGTTATCAGCGGGATGCCGGCGGCCACGAGCAGTTCGGCGTCGGCCAGCGAGCCGAGCCGGGTGACGACGCCGTTCATGTCGCGGTACGTGCTCGCGTAGGCGGTGTTGAACGGCCAGTTGCCGCAGCCCTCGTACTGGTAGTCGTACGTGAAGCGGGCGGCGTGGCAGACCTGCGGGTCGTCGTAGTCGGGGTTGACCCACTCCAGGTCCCCCGCGGCCGGCTTGCGGCCCCAGTATTCGATGATCATCTGAGACGAGGTGGGGCTGCACCATGCCTCACCGCCGTTGTCGTACTCGGGGTAGCGGCCGGCGTGGATGTTCTGCGAGTAGCGCGGGACGATCAGCTCGCGGGACAGCCGCGGCGTGCTCGCGGGCACCTCGAAGCGGTCCGGTACGTCGGAGCCCATCGCGCCGACCCGCCACACCTGCGGCGTCGCGTCGCTGCCGGGCTTGCGGTAGAGGGTCACCCGCAGCTGGTAGTCGACCAGCCGGAGCCCGCTCGCGGCGTCGTCGATCGCGAACGTGTCGGTCCAGATGCTGCTCTTGCCGTCCGACTGGTCGTCGACCGTGGTGCGGCGGATGTCCGCGTCGCCCGCGGCCCAGCGGCCCATCACGTACCAGGGTGTGCGGCCGCCGTCGTTGTACGTGCCGCGCAGCTCGACCATCACCCAGGTGCCGGCGGGGGTGGCGGCGTTCCAGGAGGCGACGACCTCGGTGGCGGGCGGGGCCAGCCGGTGGACCGGGGAGGTCCAGGTGGCGTATTCCCAGGAGGCGGTGGTCCCGGTGTGCGGGTCGGCGTAGTCGGTGC
>NZ_JACBXC010001572.1 GCF_013870535.1 Streptomyces phytophilus
GGCCGTCAGGCCGACCAGGTGGCCCAGCAGGTGGCGCACGGCCATGCCCTCGCACGGCGTGGGGTCCTCCAGCCGGTCGTCGGGGACGCCGGCGGCGAGCTGGGCGACAACTCTGGTCTGCGGGGCGAGGTCCGGGTGGGCGGCCGGTGCGGCGGGGCTTGCGTCGGTCATGCGGAGTTCCTTCCGTGGCGTACTGCCTCCACTGACTCTGACTCGTGCGGGGCGGGAAACTCATCGCCGATCCGGCCCGAGTGCACGCTGTGGACCGGGATCGGTTCTGATCTCACGGCGAACCGCGGGGTTCCGACAAGGCCCGGAGCGCGGCCGCGAACGCCTTCGGCGGGGACTTCGCATCGCGGCAGGGCCGGAGCGGGTCCGGTGCGGTGCAAGGATGGGCGGACCGCGGTCGAGGAGCTCCTCGACCGCGCGTCGATTTGTCGTGTCCGCGCATGATCACATGCGCGGGTGGGCTGATCCTCCTCAGAGAGCAGGCAGCGTGAACGACGGATACGAACTCCAGCGAACCGAAGCCAAGGGGGAAGGGGTGTTCTCCACCCGGTCCTTCCGGGTCGGCGAGACGGTGATGGTCGGTGTCATCGACCGCGAGCTGGACCAGAACCACTCCCACGCCTCCCAGATCGGCGCGAAGCGATTCGTGCTGCACGGCGGGCTCGTCCCCAAGGTGAACCACTCCTGCGAGCCGAACTGCGGGATCCGCCTGAACGCCAGCGGCGCCCACGACCTCATCGCCCGCCGACTCATCACAGCAGACCAGGAGATCACCTTCGACTACGCCATGCGGAACTACTCCGTCAGTCACTTCGCCGCCCACTGCCGGTGCGGCTCACCGCGCTGCCGTGACCGCATCACCGGGTGGCAGGGTCTGCCGGCCGAGCGGAAAGCGGACTACCACGGCTTCGTCGCCCCCTACCTCATCGAGATCGACCGCCGGGCCCGCGCGGCCCCGGCCACCCGCCGGGTTCCCCTTGCCGGTGGGCCCGCCGCGACCCCGACGGGTATCGCCAGCAGGGCTGCTGAGCTGCAGTGATGTGACCGGCCGTGCGGGCTCCGGGGTGGTTCCCGGAGCCCGCGCGCTCCGGCGCAGGGTTCAGTACTGTTCGGTCTCGATGAAGCTCGCGCCCGTGTCACCTTCGGCGCCGAAGGTGTCGGCGGCCGTCGTCGGGTCGAATCCGGGCGGGCTGTCCTTGAAACTCATGCCGAG
>NZ_JACBXC010001573.1 GCF_013870535.1 Streptomyces phytophilus
CGCCGCGGGCGCGCCCGGCGGGACTCCCGCCGGAGCTTCCCCTTGTCTCCCCGTTCAGGGACTACGGGCGGCAGGGCGCTCCGGACCCGGCCGATCCCGTGATCCAGCGAAGGCCCCGCTTCGGGCTGCCCGCACGCGGGCTTTCGCACCGGCGGATCCGGCGCGGGGAGATCCGGCGGCGGGGTGTCTTCCGCTTCCGGGGCCGGTGTGGCATCTTGTACGTACAACAGATACGTACAAGTTCGGCGCCCGCGCCGTGACTGATGCCGACGAGGAGGTTGGCGTGAGCGGTCCAGAGAAGTCCAGGGTCCCCCTGTTCGCCACGATGCAGCGCATACCCGGCGGACTGATGCTGATCCCGCTGATCCTCGGCGCGATCTTCGGCACCTTCGCACCGGGCGCCCTGGGGATCGGCAGCTTCACCACCGCGCTGTTCCAGGACAGCGCGCTGCCCCTCATCGCCCTGCTGATCTTCGCGACGGGTACGCAGGTCTCCCTGCGCACCGGCGGACCGATCCTCGCCCACGCGGGCACCGTGCTGCTGATGAAGAGCCTGATCCCGGCCACGCTGGTCGTGCTGCTCGGGCTCGGCGTCGGCCTCGACGGGCTCCTCGGCGTCTCGCTGCTCGCCCTGCTCGCCTCGATGGACAACAGCAACGGCGGCCTGTGGCTGGCCTTCTCCGGGCAGTACGGCGACGAGCGGGACCGCGGCGCCTACGTCGCCAGCGCCATCAACGACGGGCCCTTCCTGACGCTGCTCTTCCTCGGCGCCTCCGGCCTCGGCGACATCCCGTTCCTCGCCCTGCTCGGCGCGATCGTCCCGTTCCTGCTGGGCGTGCTGGTGGGCAACGTCGACGCCGAGTGGCGCAAGGTCGTCCAGCCGGTGCCGAACATCGTCATCCCGTTCTTCGCGTTCTCCCTCGGCACCGGCATCGACCTCGGCGACATCGTCACCGGCGGCGTGACCGGCCTGCTCCTCGGCCTGATCATCGCACCGTTCACGGGCTTCCTGGTCTACGTCGGCTACCGGTACATGCTGCGCCGCGGCTCCATGTCCGGCATGGGCTTCGCCGCCGGCACCACCGCGGGCAACGCCATCGCCACCCCCGCCGTCGTCGCCGCCGCCGACCCCCGATTCGAGGAGTACGTCGGCACCGCCACGGCGCAGGTCGCGGCGTCGGCCCTGGTCACGGCGATCGTCGCACCGCTGCTC
>NZ_JACBXC010001574.1 GCF_013870535.1 Streptomyces phytophilus
TGGTGGCGACCAGGGGCGTGCCCGTCGCCATCGCCTCGGCGGCGGGCAGCGAGAAGCCCTCGTACAGCGAGGGCACGCACGCGACCTGCGCGCTGCGCAGCAGGCCGACCAGTTCGTCGTCGCTGATGCCGGTGACGAACCTGATCGCCCCGCCCAGCCCGAAGCGCTCGACGGCCTGCGCGACCGGCCCGTCCTCGGTCCGCTTGCCGACGACCACCACGTGCGCGTCCGGTTGTTCCGTACGGATCTTCGCCAGCGCCTCGACGAGGTGGACCAGCCCCTTCAGCGGCACGTCCGCGCTCGCCGTGGTGACGATCCGGCCCGGCACCCGCGCCACCGCCGGGTCGGGGGTGAACAGGTCGGTGTCCGCGCCGATCGGCACCACGTGGACCCGCTCGGGGCGCACCCCTAGCTGGTCGGTGATCTGCGTACGGGACGAGCCGGAGACCGTCAGCACGGCCGGCAGCCGGCGGGCGACGCGGCGCTGCATGCGCGTGAACCCGTACCAGCGGCGCACCGAGAAGCGCCGCCGCCGGTCGGGGGCGGCGGCCAGCTCCAGGTCCCTGTCGACGGTGATCGGGTGGTGCACGGTGGTCACGAGCGGGGCGCCGAGGGCGCGGGCGCCGCCGAGGAGGCCGTAGCCGAGGGTCTGGTTGTCGTGGACGACGTCGAAGTCGCCGCGCCGGGCGGCCAGGTGGCGGCGGGCGCGGAGGCTGAAGGTCAGCGGCTCGGGGAAGCCGCCGGTCCACATCGTGCCGACTTCGAGGAGGTCGATCCAGTCGCGGTACTCGCCGCGCGCGGGGGTGCGGAACGGGTCGGGCTGCCGGTAGAGGTCGAGGCTGGGCAGCTCCGTCAGGGTGACGCCGGGGTCGAGTACGGGGTAGGGCTGGGCGCCGATCACCTCGACCCGGTGGCCGAGGCGGGCCAGCTCGCGCGAGAGGTGGCGGACGTAGACGCCCTGTCCGCCGCAGTAGGGGTTGCCCTTGTAGCTGAGCAGGGCGATGCGCAGTGGCACCTCGGCGGTCACGTACGGCCCCCTTCTCACTGCAGTTTCGCCGGAGCGTAACCGCTCGCGCTAATCTAGAACAAGTTTCAGGCAGACGTTCGGCGGCTTCGAATCTACCGGTTGGTAGCGGGACCTGCCCGCCGGCTCTGCCGTCGGGGGAAGCACGGCACAGATCGGGACACATGACGACAACATCGAGGGCCGGCG
>NZ_JACBXC010001575.1 GCF_013870535.1 Streptomyces phytophilus
CGCGCTGCTCGTCGGCGCCTCGCTGGGCACCGGGCGGGCGTTCCTCTCCCTGCTGCTGTACGCGGCCGCCGGCATGGCCGGGATGCCGTGGTTCGCGGAGGGCTCCTCGGGGTGGGGCATGCCGTCGTTCGGCTACGTCCTCGGGATGCTCCTCGCCGCCGCGGCCGTCGGCGCCCTGGCCCGCCGCGGCGGCGACCGAGACGTGTGGCGCACGGCGGGCACGATGGTCCTCGGCAGCGCCGTCATCTACGCCGTGGGCGTGCCGTACCTGGCCCTCTCGCTGAACGTCCCCCTCGGCGAGGCGGTCTCCCTCGGCCTCACCCCGTACCTCCTGGGCGACGCACTGAAGGCCGCCCTGGCGATGGGCGCCCTGCCCGCCGCCTGGCACATCGCCGGGCGTGCGCACCGGGGCTGACCCCGGCCCGTAGACTCCGGGCATGCGCGTGTACCTCGGCAGCGACCATGCCGGCTACGAACTCAAGGAACACCTCCTCGCCTGGCTCCGGGAGCACGGGCACGAGCCCGTCGACTGCGGCCCGCTGATCTACGACGCCGCCGACGACTACCCGCCGTTCTGCCTGCGCGCCGCCGAGCGCACCGCCGCCGACCCCGGCAGTCTCGGCGTCGTCATCGGCGGCTCCGGCAACGGCGAGCAGATCGCCGCCAACAAGGTGGCGGGCGTGCGCGCGGCGCTGGCGTGGAGCGAGGAGACGGCGCGGCTGGCGCGCGAGCACAACGACGCCAACGTCGTCGGCGTCGGCGCGCGGATGCACACGCGCGACGAGGCCACCAGCTTCGTCGAGGTCTTCCTCGCCACCCCGTACACCGGCGAGGAGCGCCACCAGCGGCGCATTGACATGCTCGGCGCGTACGAGCAAAGCGGCAAGCTGCCCGACGTGCCGGCGCACCACCCGCAGCCGTAGCGGCGGCAACGGCCGGGCACACCGGCAGGACCGGGACGGGACCGGAGCGAGAGAGGGCGCATGCCTGAGGGCCACACCATCCACCGCCTGTCCGTCGAGTACGGCGTCCGCTTCGGCGGCCGGGCGGTGCGCGCGGCCAGCCCCCAGGGCAAGTTCGCCGACGGCGCCGCGCTCATCGACGGCTGCCGGCTGACCGGCACCGACGCCCACGGCAAGCACCTCTTCCTCGGCTTCGGCCCCGTCGGCCACCTCCACGTCCACCTCGGCATCTACGGCAAGGTCGCCTTCG
>NZ_JACBXC010001576.1 GCF_013870535.1 Streptomyces phytophilus
CCGGTACGGCCGCCCGACGGGCGCTGCCGGGCCGATGTCAGACCCATGGGGGACGATCACCGTGTGAGAAGCGCGCCGTCGGTCCTGCACCTGGACATGGACGCGTTCTACGCCGCCGTCGAGCAGGCCGCCAAGCCGAGCCTGAAGGGCAAGGCCGTGATCGTCGGCGGCCTCGGCCCGCGCGGCGTGGTGGCCACCGCGTCGTACGAGGCGCGGGTCTTCGGGGTGCACTCGGCGATGGCCATGGGCATGGCCCGCAGGCTCTGCCCCAACGCCGCCTTCCTCATCCCCCGCTTCCGGCTCTACCAGCAGGTCAGCGGGCAGGTCATGGCGCTGCTCGGGGAGCTGTCGCCGCTGGTGGAGCCGCTGAGCCTGGACGAGGCGTTCGTCGATCTCGAAGCCGGCGGCACCCCCGCCGAGGAGGAGGCGCTGCGGGGCGTGGCACGCCGGCTGCGCGGGGACATCCGCGCGGCCACCGGGCTGACCGGCTCGGTCGGGCTCGCCGCCTCCAAGATGCTCGCCAAGGTCGCCTCCGAGCTGGCCAAGCCGGACGGTCTCGTCGTGGTCCCGCCGGGCGGCGAGCGGGCGCTGCTGGGGCCGATGCATGTGCGTACGCTGCCGGGCGTCGGCCCCGCCACGGCGGACGCGCTGCGCCGGGCCGGGATCACCACGGTCGGGGAGGTCACGGACGCCGGCGAGGACGAGATGGTCCGGCTGCTGGGCAAGGCGCACGGCACGGGGATCCACGTGATGGCGCTGGGCCTGGACGAGCGGCCGGTGGTCGCGGACCGGGACACCAAGTCCGTCTCCGTCGAGGACACCTTCGACGTCGACCTCACCGACCGCACCCGCATCCGTACGGAGGTCGAGCGGCTGGCGCGGCGGTGCGTGACGCGGCTGCGCGGTTCCGGGCACTCCGGCCGCACGGTGGTCCTCAAGGTCCGGCGGTACGACTTCTCCACCCTCACCCGCTCCGAGACCCTGCGCGGGCCCACCGACGACCCGGCCGTGGTCACCGAGGCGGCGCTGCGGCTGCTGGACAGCGTGGAGACGACCGCGGGGGTGCGGCTGCTGGGCGTCGGCGTCAGCGGGCTGGCGGACTTCACGCAGGAGGACCTGTTCGCGCAGGCCGGCGTGGCGCCGGACGTGCAGCACGGGCCGGTGGACGCCGACGGCCCGGTGGCGCTGCCGCCGCCCGAGCCGGCCCCGC
>NZ_JACBXC010001577.1 GCF_013870535.1 Streptomyces phytophilus
GTGCAGCGGAACGCCTCGCCGGGGCCCTCGATGGCGGCGACGACGTCCATCAGCGTGATCCGCGCGAGCGGCCGGACGAGCCGGAAGCCGCCGCGCGGCCCGGACGTGGAGGCGACGATGCCGGCGCGGACGAGGGCCTGGAGCTGCTTGTTGAGGTACGGGGCGGGGAGTTCGTGGTACGCCGCGAGGCGGGCCGCCGTCACCGGGCGGTCGGGGCCCGCCCACGCCAGGTTCAGGCAGCTGTGCAGCGCCCACTCGACGCCCTCGGTCATCCTCATGATTCTGGATATTAAACCTCCAGAATTATCAGCGCAAACAGGAGAACTGCGGAGCAGTGGATAGGTACAGCACACCGTCGGACATCGCGACTAAGCGCCCAAGTCGGTTACTTTTCAGCACAACTGACTTTAGCGGCACACACTCAAATGGCGGATCAAATCCGGATACTCCGGCTACTGTTCTCCTCAAGTCGCAGCAGCGAGAGGGGAGTAGCTCGGATGGGGCCGATGAAGAAGATCCCGGGACAGCGCAGTCCGGTGGAGTGTGCGCGCGCCTTGGACCAGGCACTTGAGGCCCAGCGGGCCCGGACCGCGCTGGTCCGGGCGATCAAGAACGGGGAGGTCGACTGCGTACAGGCGCTGGAGCGCGCGGCGCGGGACGCCCTGGCCGGGGACATGCTGGCGAAGGACTTCCTGCTGGCGCTGCCGGGGGTGGGGCCGGCGCAGACGGCGAAGCTGATGACGAGGCTGGGCCTGTCCGACACCCGCAGGCTCCGCAGCCTGGCGCCGGTGCAGCGGGAGCTGATCGGCGCGGCAGTGCGGAGCTGACTCCCGCCAGGGCGGGAGTACGGGGGGGCAGGGCCGGGGTGGCGTCGCCGGGCTAGCGCCGGGGCCGGCGCTACGCGTGCGGGCCCACCTCCACCCGGCCCACCGTCAGGTCCGCCCGGCCCTCCATGATCTCCCCCAGCCGCTCCACCTCCGCCGCCAGCTCCCGCCCGCGCGGCGCCGGCAGGCGGTCGAGCGGTTCGACGGTGACGGTGATCCGGCGGCCCGAGCGGCGCTGGTGCCACACGCCCGCGGCCTCGCCGTCGATCAGCAGCACCGGGAAGTTGCCCGCCTGGCCGCCGGCGAGGGCGCGCTCGTAGGCCCGCCCGGGGAAGAGGAGTTCGCGGGGGCGGCAGGCGATCGCGTACGCGTCGAAGTACGGCAG
>NZ_JACBXC010001578.1 GCF_013870535.1 Streptomyces phytophilus
GTCGCCGGCGGCGGCCTGCGACAGCGCCGTCACCGAGTACGGCCCGCGCGCGGCGAGCTGCCGGTAGGTCGGTCCTCCTGCTTCGGCCCGCAGCTTGCGCAGTTCGTACGCGAAACGCTGGACCGGGCCCGCGGACGGATCCACGGGCTTCTCCCGCCGCCCCATGGGCGGACCCCCCTCGTTCCCCTGCTCCCCCAGGTCGTCTCCCACGATAAACCGCGCCACCGACGCCGTACCGGGGCCCTCTCGGATTGTTCGGAAGGGCCGAAACGGGGTGCTGAACAACGCTCCGAGCGATCTAATCGGTCAGGACCGAACAAAATGAAGGGACTTCCCATGAGCACATCGGGGGGAGGCCGCCGCACGCGACAGCGCATCGTGTGGGGGGCGTTGACGGCCGTCGCGGGCACCGCGGCCGCCGTCGTCGTGGCCGTGCCGCTCGGCGCGGCGGGCGACGACCAACAGGACGGGGACCCGGGGGTGTCGGCGTCCTCGCCGGCGCCCGGCGCGCTGGGGACGCCGGGCGACGGGGGGCCGGGCACCGCCCCGCTCCCGACGGAGAAGTCCGGCACGGGCAGCGACCCGCTGACGCCGGACGAGGAGCAGCGCGCCGAGGAGCTGGCGCTCGCCGGGGACCGGCCGCTGCGTACGGAGAGCGAGGGGGTCCGCGGGCGCGAAGGCGTACCGCAGCTCGTCAACACCGACCTCGCCGACACCTCGGTGAGCGCCGGCGACGACCGGATCGCCGAGGTGTACTTCTACGACTACGCGCGGGACATGCTCGTCCAGAAGAGCGTCAACCTCACGAGCAACGAGGTCGTGGACACCGTCGAGTCCACCGGCGCCCAGCCGCCGCCGGCCGCGCCGGAGGCGGAGGCCGCCGCCGACCTGCTGGTGGACAGCCCCGTCGGGGCCGGCCTGCGGCAGGACTACAAGGCGGCGACCGGCAAGGAGCTGACCGGCGCGGAGCAGTTGCAGGTCCAGGGGATGACGTATACGGCGCGGCCGGGCGACTCCGGCGGCCTGGAGCAGTGCGGGGAGCACCGCTGCGTGCGGCTCTTCACCCGGGTCGAGGACGGCCCGTGGATCGACACCCGCGACTTCGTCATCGACCTGAGCGAGCGGAAGGTGCACCATGCGTAACGCCATGACCCACGGGCCGGACGCGCCGGAGGCCGGGTCGGACGTACCCGCCGCCCGGCGCG
>NZ_JACBXC010001579.1 GCF_013870535.1 Streptomyces phytophilus
GGACCAGAACTCCATCCGCTCCCTGATGACCGCGGAGACGTCGCAGCCGACCACCGCGGCCGCCTGCTGCCCGGCGGGCCGGCCGCGCTGCTCGCGCACGGTGGCGATGATCTGGTCGATCTCGCGCTCCAGTTGGGCCACCGCCTGCCGGGTCTGCTCGGCGGCGCCGCTGTCGCCGAGGGAGGCGGCGTTGAGCCGGAGCACGGTCAGCGGGGTGCGCAGCCGGTGGGAGAGGTCGGCGGCCAGCTCGCGCTCGTTGGCCAGCAGCAGCGCGACCTGGTCGGCCATCGAGTTGAACGCCACGGCCGCCGAGCGCAGTTCGGAAGGGCCGGACTCCTCGACCCGGACGCCGAGCTTGCCCTCCCCCAGGTCGTGCGCGGCGCCCGCCAGGCGGCGCGCGGGCCGCACCATCCTGGTGCCGAGCCGGTCCGCCACGGCGACGGAGCCCGCGACCAGCGCGAGGCCGACGCCGGCGAGCACCAGCCACGCCAGCGTCACGCCCTTGGTCAGCTCCCCCGCCGGCACGAACACCTCCACGACGGCGACCCGGTCGCCCTCCACGGCGATGGGCTGCAGCAGCGCGTGCCCGCCGGCGACGGCGACCAGCGACGACGTGCCCGCGCCGGAGGCGCGCTCCACGTCGGCCGCGCCGGCGCGCGGCTCCCCGATCCGTACCGCCGACATGCCCTCCGCGCTGCCGCGCGGCACGTGCACCGCGATCCGCCCGTCCGCACCGGCCTCGGTGCTGCCCACCGCCCGCTCCAACTGCTCGGCGTCGGTGGTGATCGCCAGCGCCGGGCCGATGCCGGCGGCGATCCGCTCGGCGTTGGTCAGCGCGCGGTCCCGGGCCATCTCCTTGACGACGAGCCCGAGCGGAACGGCGAAGGCGACCACGACCATCACCGTGACCGCCAGGCACACCTTGACCAGCGCCCACCTCATGGCGGCGGGATCCCGGGCGGCGGGTCGAGCTTCACGCCGACGCCGCGCAGGGTGTGCAGATAGCGGGGCCGGGCGGCGGTCTCGCCGAGCTTGCGGCGCAGCCAGGACAGATGGACGTCGATCGTCTGGTCGTCGCCGTACGACTGCCGCCACACCTCGGACAGCAGCTCCCGGCGCGGCACGACGACGCCGGGCCGCTCGGCGAGGAACGCCAGCATGTCGAACTCGCGCCGGGTCAGGTCCAGTTCGCGCCCGTCCAGCA
>NZ_JACBXC010000158.1 GCF_013870535.1 Streptomyces phytophilus
AGCTCGCCGCCGCCGGCGAGCGCGGCGGCGGCCCGCCGCAGCACCCGGCGCCGCTCCTCGCCGGGCAGGTGCAGATAGGCCACGACCACCAGCTCGTACGCGGCCGGATCCGGCAGGTACTCCAGCAGGTCGGCCCGTACCCACCGGATCCGCTCCGCGGCCCGGGGCGCCAGCTCCGCCGCCCGCCGCCGGCCCCGCTCCAGCGCGACCCCCGAGAAGTCCACCGCCGTCACCTGCCAGCCGCGGTCCGCTAGCCACAGCGCGTTGCGCCCCTCGCCCGCGGCCAGGTCGAGGGCCCGCCCGGGAGTGATCTCCGCCACCTCGCGGGCCACCCAGCGGTTGGGCTCACCGCCCCAAACGAGGTCTTTCGCGGCATAGCGTTCGTCCCAGGCGCCACTGTCCATAAACCTGATCGCTCCCCGCTGCGTCTAACGAGTAGGAGATCACGTTCTCACAGCCGGGCGGAGGATCCGAGATGACCAGACACCACCCCCACCCGCAGCACGCCACCGCGCTCGTGCCGGTGTGCCCGCGCTGCGGTCGCGTCCGCTGCATCTGCCCGCCCATGGCGGCCGCCTGAGCGGCCGCCATGGGCTCGCCCCACCGGGGTTCAGGGGTGCTTGCGCTGATGCCCGAAGCGCACGCCGTCCAGCTTGAATCCGTGCACGGTGGGATCGACCCGGCGCTGCATCGCGCGCCGCTCCGGAGCCGCCTCGATCACCGGCTCCGGCTCGCCGGCCGCGATGATCCGCGCCAGCAGCCGCGCGCGCAGCCCGTCGGCGAGCGCGCGGTGCGAGGCGAGCCCGACAAGGTTGTCCAGCTCGTACGGGTCGTGGGCCAGGTCGTACAGCGCCGTCTCGACGTACCTGCTGCCGGAGCGGGTGCGCCAGCCGTCGGCCGCCGGGTCGACGACGTAGTACTTCCACCGTGAGGTGCGCAGCGCCCGTCCGCACTCGGACTCGCTGACCTGGACGAAGACGTCCTCCGGCCAGTCGGCACCGGGGTCGCGGACCAGCGGCAGGAAGGAGCGTCCGTGCATCTCCTCCGGGACGTCGAGCCCCGCGGCGTCCAGGAGGGTCGGCGGCAGGTCAAGGGTGCTGACCGGGGCGTCGAGCACCCGGCCGCCGGCGAAGCCGGGGCCGCGCAGGGCCAGCGGGACCCGGATCGAACCGTCGTGGCAGGAGCGCTTGTACTCGGAGTTGCGGGTACGGAAGTGGCTGCCGTGATCGGAGGTGAACGCCACGATCGTGTCGTCGAGCAGGTCCATGCTGCGCAGCGCGTCCAGCAGTCGGCCCAGGCCCTCGTCGACGCGCCGGATCTGGCCGCAGTAGCCGGCGATGTGCCGGTGCGCCGTGCTGCCCGGTGCGGCCGCGGCGGACAGCGCGGCCAGGTCCGGAGGCAGCCAGCGGCCGGTGTAGCGCTCCTCGTAGCCGTCGGGCGCCGGGTAGTCGTCGACCTCGTTCTGGTGGTGCGGCTCGATGAGGGACAGGAAGAGGAAGAACGGCTCCTCGTGGTGGTCGGCGGCGAACCGGATCGCCGCGTCGAACAGCGCGTCCGAGCGGTAGCCGGGCAGCCGCACCGGGTCGCCGTCCTCGTCGTACATCACCGTGCGGTACGCGTCCGAGGTGAACTCCAGCACGTTGGCGGCCAGCCAGTGCTGGTACCCGCCGCGCTCCTCCGGCGGCACCGGGTCCTTGCCGGCCAGGTGCCACTTGCCGATGTACCCGGTGGTGTACCCCGCGTCGCCGAAGTGGTGCGCGAGCGTGCGGGCGTCGCGCGGCAGCGGGATCCCGTTGCGGTAGCAGCCGGTGTCGGTGGGCCAGCGGCCCGTCTGGAGAGCCGCCCGGGCGGGCGCGCAGACGGGCTGCGGGGTGATCGCCGCCGACGCGTACGTGCCCGAGCGGGCCATCCGGTCGAACGCGGGCGTGAGGCCGAGCGGGTTGCCGCCCGCGCCCGTCGTGTCCCAGCGCTGCTGGTCGGTGAACACGACGATGACATGGGGCCGCCGGTCGGGCATCGGGGTCCTTTCCGCACGGGGGAGTGGGGGGTCATTTCAGGCCGGTCAGGGTGATACCGCGGACGAAGTAGCGCTGGCTGAAGATCAGCAGCAGGGCCGTCGGTACGAACATGATGACCGACCCCGCGGCGGTGAGGTGCCAGAGCTGGAACTGCTCCTGGCTGAACTGGGTGAGCCCCACCGGGATCGTCCGCATCCGCTCCGAGGTCGTCACCACCAGCGGCCAGAGGAACTCGTTCCACTGGAAGACGAACGTGAACAGGCCCAGCACGGCCAGCGCCGGCTTGCACTGCGGCAGGATGATCCGCCAGTAGATGGTGAACTCGCCCGCCCCGTCCACCCGGGCCGCGTGGATGAGGTCGTCGGGGATGGGCTGGATGAACTGCCGCATGAGGAAGATCCCGAAGCCGTCCATGAGGAACGGCACGATGAGCCCCTGGTAGCTGTCGAGCCAGCCGAGGTCCGACATCATCACGTACAGCGGGATCATGCGGACGAACAGCGGGATCATCAGCGTCGCCAGGATCGCGACGAACAGCGTGTTCTTGAACGGGAATTCGAACTTCGCGAAGACGTAGCCCACCAGCGGATCGAAGATCAGGTGGGAGAGCGCGATCGCGCCCGCGACGATCAGGCTGTTGAGGATGAAGCTGCCGAACGGCGCCTCCTCGAACAGCGTCGAGTAGTTGCCCCACTGCGGCGACTCGGGCCAGAGCACCGACTCCGCGGACAGCATCTCCTTCTCGGTCTGCAGCGACAGCGAGACGGTGTAGAGCAGCGGCACGATGGTGATCAGGCTGGCGATGGTGAGCAGTACGTAGGCGATCGCCTTGGACGTCCCGGCGGTCATCAGTACTGCACCTCCCTCTTCCGGCCGATGCGCAACTGCACCAGCGTGAACGCGACGATGACGAGCAGCAGCAGCACCGAGAGCGCGGACGCGTAGCCGAAGTTGCGGGAGCGGAACGCCAGCTCGAAGATGTGGAAGACGAAGAGGTCGGACGCCTCGCCGGGGCCGCCGCGGGTGATGATGTACGCCTGCCCGAACGCCTGCAGCCCGGTGATCACCGCCATGACGGAGACGAACAGCGTGGTCGGGGTGAGCAGCGGCACCGTGATCCGCCGGAACTGCTGCCAGCGGCTGGCGCCGTCGACCTTGGCGGCCTCGTAGTACACGTCGGGGATGCCCTGGAGCCCGGCCAGGAAGAGGATCATCGTGTATCCGGTGGTCATCCACAGCGTGACCGCGACGATGGTGGCCACCGGATGGGTGTTCAGCCACTCCTGGGTGGGCAGGCCGAGGTCCGACAGTATCCGGTTGAGGATGCCGAGTTCGGGGTCGAGGATGTTGCGCCACATCAGGCCGACCACGGCGATCGAGGTCAGGTACGGCACCAGGAGCGCGAGCTTGAACGCCAGGCTGCCGCGCAGCTTCTGGTTGATGAGCACCGCGAGGCCCATGCCCAGCACGATGGCGCCGACCGTGGTGGCGACGGCGAACTGGAGCGTGACCTTGAACGCGTTGCGCGCCTGCGGATCCTCGAAGGCGTTGGTGTAGTTGTCCAGCCCGGCGAACTCGTCGGCCCGCTGGCCCGTCAGCATGCTGGTGTTGAGGATGTCGGCGATCGGGTAGTAGAAGAAGATCGCGAAGAAGACGAGCGCCGGCGCCAGGAACACGTACGCGGTACGCGCCTGGCGCCGGGCGATCGGGGAGCGCTTGGCGCGCTTGCCGCGCTTCGGGAGCTCCACGGGCTCCGGGCGCTGGGGGGCTTCCGCCGACGTCGCCATGTGCACTTAGCCCTTGAGGATGTTCTTGGCCGCGTCGTCGTAGGCGGCGAACGCCTCTTCCGCGTCGGCCCCCTCGATCAGCATGGTCTCGTACAGCGTCTTGTAGATGTCCTCCAGCTCGCCCGCCTTGCCGGTGGCGTAGACGCCGGTGCGGAACTCCTCGGCGTAGGGCAGCCCCTCGGTGAAGGGCTTGACGTCCGGGTTCTCCTGGACCACCGACTCCTTCGCCCACGACTTGCGCGGCATCAGCATGCTGGACTCCTCGGTCGCCGCGGTCTCGGTCTTCAGCGCCGTGATCCGCTTGATGAAGTCCCACGACAGCTCGGGGCTCTTCGCCTTCGCCGGGACGAACAGCGTGGTGCCGCCGGCGATCGTCGACTGCCGCTCGCCCTTCAGCGCCGGCGCGATCCCGTACTCCAGGTCCGGGTTGGACTGCTTGATGATCGGGATGTCCCAGGGGCCGGTGAGGATCATGGCCGTGCGCTCGGCGGCGAAGAACTTCGCGGCGCGCGTCACGTCCAGGGAGGTCGTCGGCTTGGGGGAGACCTTGTGCTCGTGCACGAGGTCCCGCTGGAACTGCATCGCCTCCATGGCGGCGGTGCGCGGCTGGAGCAGCTCGCCGCTGTCCGCGTCGTACTCGTGCACGCCGTTCTGGAGCATCCACGGGTAGGAGTAGCTGAGGTTGTCGTTGAGCACCGTGCCGCTCACGTCGCCGGAGGTCAGCTCCCGGGCGGCGGCCAGGAAGTCGTCCCAGGTGGCGGGCGGTTCGATGCCCGCCTCGTCGAGCATCCTGCGGTTGTAGAACAGCAGCGTGCAGGTGTAGTGCATCTGGATGCCGTACACCTGGCCCTCGTGGGAGTTGTCCGCGACGGCGACCTCCAGCCAGTCGTCCGGGAAGCCGATCTTCGCGCCGTCCTTGTCGATGTACTTCTGCAGCGACAGCGCGTCCTTGCTGAGCGCGAACTCCTGCACCCAGCTGCCCGGCTCCTCCACGACGTCCGGCACGTTCCCGGACTGGAAGTCGGAGACGAGCTTGGTGCGCAGGTCCTCCCACTGGAACTTCTGCAGCTCCACGGTGACCCCGTGGTCCTTCTCGAACTGCGCGACGACGTCCTTGTACGCCTCGTACTCGTGCGCGTTGTTCCAGTAGGCGAGGAACGTGCCGCCGCCCCCGCCGCCGCCCGACTCGGCCTCGGGCGCGCCCGAGCCGCAGGCGGCCAGGGGGAGCGCCGCGGCGGCACCGCCGGCGACGCCCAGCATCCTGCGCCGGGTCATCCACTGACCGTTGATGGCTGGCCTTGCTGACATGCGGGTGCTCCTCTCGCCGTGCATTCGGTTGGTCACGCGCGTCTCGGACACGCGCTCGTTCACGTCGACTCCCTGGGTATGAAGGACCAGGGCAGGACGATCTCCCGGGCCGCCGGCGGCTCCGCCGCCGCCAGTCGTTCGAACAGCAGCCGGGCGACGCGGCTGAAGTCGATCTGCCGCTGGCCCACGGTGCTCAGCGCGGGGCGGATCACCGAGCCCTCCTCCAGGTTGCCGACGCCGAGGACGGCCACGTCCGCGGGCACCGTGCGGCCGGTGTCGCGGACCGCCCATACCGCGCTGATGGCCGCCCGGTCGGAGGCCACGAACAGCGCGTCCGGCGGCTCGGGCAGGGCCATGAGCGCGGCGGTGGCGCGGTAGCCCTCCACGCGGCTGTCGGCGCCGTCGCGGACGAACCGGGGATCGGGCGTCAGGCCGTGCCGCCGCACCGCGTCCCGGTACGCCGCCAGCCGCGCGGAGCGGTCGTCCAGCTCCAGGTCGTGCCGGTGGCCCAGGAAGGCGACCCGGCGGCGCCCGGCGCTCAGCAGGTGGTCAAGCGCCTCACCGCACGCCTCGTACTCCGGGGTGCGCACGACGTCGAAGCCGTCCGGCACCACCGAGTTGTCGACCACGACCATCGCCAGCCGGCCGCGGGCCAGCTCGCCGAAGTCGCCGAAGTGGCGCGCGGAGTCGAAGAAGACGGCGCCGTCGGCCAGGCCCTGCCGGAGCAGCCGGGCCGCGTGCGCGGCGTGCGCGGGGGAGTCGACGATGAGGGTGAGGACGCCGTAGCCGTCGGCGTCGGCCGCCGCGTGCAGGTCGCGTACCAGCTGCTCCTGCACAGGGCTGCCCAGCGAGCCGATCACCAGGCAGACCCGCTCGGTGCGGCGCTTGCGCAGCCCGCGCGCGGAACTGTTCGGTACGTAGCCGAGATCCCGTACGGCCGCCAGCACCCGTTCGCGGGTGTCGGCGCCGATCCGGTTGTCCCGCCCGTTGACCACGTAGCTCACCGTCGCGACGGACACCCCCGCGAGGGCGGCGACGTCGCGGACCGTGGGACGCGTCTTCTTCGGCATGATGATACGTTTAAGCACCTGGAGCGCGGCAGGGTCAAGCCTTCGTGCGTGAAGTCTCCTGACGAATCGTCAAGCCCCTGGTCAGCGCGGTGCGCCTGTGGGCTAGATGCGCACCCCGTGCGAGCGCAGATAGCGCAACGGGTCGACGTCGGACCCGTAGCCGGGACCCGTGCGGACCTCGAAGTGCAGATGCGGCCCGGTGGAGTTCCCGGTGGAGCCGGAGCGGCCGATGCGCTGCCCGGCGTTGACCGGCCGGCCGGCGCTCACGGTGATCGCGGAGAGGTGCGCGTACTGGCTGTAGCGGCCGTCGCGGTGCCGGATGACCACCTCGTAGCCGTACGCGCCCGCCCACCCGGCGCTGACGACCTCGCCGTCCGCGACGGAGCGCACCCCGGTGCCGACGGAGACGGGGAAGTCGACCCCCGTGTGGTAGCCGCTGGACCAGCTGCTGCCGCTGGCGCCGTACGGGGTGCCGGTGGCGGCGTCGGCGAGCGGGGAGGTGTAGTCGGCGGCGGGCTTCGGCTCGGGTTTCGGCTTCGGTTTCGGCTTGGCCTCGGCCTGGCGCGCGGGGGCGCTCTTCTTCCCGTCCGGCTTCGTGCGGTCCGGCTTGGCCCGCTGGGGCCCGGACTTGCGGGGCTTGGTCTTCTCGGGCTTCGCCTTGCCGCCGGACTTCGCCTTGTCCTGGGACTTGGTCCCGGCCGGCTTCGCCTTCTCGCCCCCGGTCTTCTTCGTGCCGGCGGCGGGGGAGTCCGCGCGGGGCCTCGGCGGTGCCGCGGCGCCGCCGCGGAGGCTGAGGCGCTGGCCGGGGAGGATCAGGTCGGGGTCGGCGCCGACGACGCCGCGGTTGCGCTCGTACAGCGCGGGCCACCCGCCCTGTACGCGGTGCTGGTCGGCGATGCCGGACAGGGTCTCCCCGCTGGCGACCTCGTGGTGGCCGGGCTTCTTGCCGACGGTGCCGGCGCGCCCGCCCTGCGGTGCGGCAGCGCTGCCCCCGGCGGCCGTCTCCGTATCGGCCCGGTCGGATAACGCGCCGTCGGACGGCGGGGCCGGGTTCTCCTGCGATCGGCCCTTCGCCGGGCTGTGCACGGAGTCCGCGGGCGCGCCCGCGGCCGGCGTGACGGCGCCTGCGACCAGCGGCAGCGCGAGTCCCGCGCCGCTCGCGGTGACGGTGAGGGAGGCCCGCGACACCGGGCCGGGGCGGTAGCGGCGGTGCCGACCGCGCCCTGTGCGCTCTGACATGACTGAGTCACTTTCCGTGCGCCGAGACCTGAGCGAACGATAGAAGTGCCCGTCCGGTTGGACAAGAGGGCGTCGGCCGCCGTCTCCGTGACCTCGTACGTTGCAACCGTCCCGGCCGGCTCCCGGGGCCTGCCGCGGCGCCCGCTCCCCGGATGGCCTAGCCCGACAGGAAGTTAGACAGAGTCTAATGTAGGATGGGTTCCATACGCACGAGCAAGGAGGCGCCCACACATGACCACGATCCTCGACAAGAAGGCCCTGGACGTCACCGGCGAGGCGCTGCAGGGCGCGCTGGTCGATCTGCTGGATCTGTCCCTGCAGGGCAAGCAGGCGCACTGGAACCTCACCGGCCCCCTCTTCCGCGAGCTGCACCTGCAGCTCGACAAGATGGTCAAGCTCGCCCGCGGGCACGCCGACACGCTCGCCGAGCGGGCCGCGGCCCTGGGCGTGAGCCCGGACGGCCGGGCGAAGACCATCGCCGCCGGCAGCCCACTGCCCGACATCGGCCCCGGGAAGATCTCCGACCAGAAGGTCATCGACGACGTGACCGACATGCTGGAGAAGGCCGCCGTGCGCATGCGGCAGCGGGTGGCGGACACCGACGACACCGACCTCATCACGCAGGACCTGCTCATCACCGCGACGCAGGACCTTGAGCAGCAGGCGTGGTTCTTCCGCTCGCACCGCATCAGCTGACGCGGCTCCGCAGCCGGCCGCG
>NZ_JACBXC010001580.1 GCF_013870535.1 Streptomyces phytophilus
TACACGAGCGGCGGCACGTACGGCGCCTCGCCGGTCAGGCCGCTCATCATCGGGATCAGCGTGGCCGCGGCGATCGCGGAGCCGACGACCACGCCCACCGCCGCGACCAGCGCGCCCTCCCAGCGGAGCATCGCCAGCACCTGGCGCCGGGTGGAGCCGACGAGGCGCAGCGTGCCCAGCTCGCGGCGGCGGTCGAGGACCGTCATCACCAGGGTGTTGAGCGCGGCGACGGCGGCGAAGCCGCCGAGGACCGCGGCCATGGTCGTGTTGGACCAGGAGCCCAGCTTCGCGTCGAGGCTCTTCTCGGCGGCGTAGCCCGCCGCGTCGGTCACCTCGCCCAGCTCGCCGAGCGCCCGCGCGTCCCCGCCCCGTACCAGCAGCGTCGTGTCGAAGCCCGAGGTGACGTGCTCGTCCAGGGCGGCCCGGTCCATGGTCACCGTGCCCAGGCCGAGGCCCCGGCCGTAGACCGAGACGACCTCGGGGTCGGCCTTCGTGCCGTCCGGCAGGTAGAGCGGCAGCCGGTCGCCGACGGAGACGCCCGCGGAGGACGCCAGGGTCTTGTCGATGGCGATCCGGTCCTTGCCGAGCCTGTCCAGGCTGCCCTCGCGGACGTCCAGGTCCTGCACCTTCGCCAGTTCGTCGGCGGAGGTGACCCCCTGGGTGGCCGCGCCCAGCAGCGACTTGAACTCGCCGGAGCCGACCGGCACCAGCACCCGGGTGTTGAGCACCCCGACCGCCGTGTCCACGCCCTCCGCGCGGGCGGCGTCGGCCGCCGCGTCCGCCGGGAGCCCGGCCGGGTCGGTCACCACGTGGTCCGCGGTGACGCCCGCGCGCAACTGCTCGTCGGCGGCGTGGTTCTCGCTCGTGTTCATGAAGACGAGCGTCGAGGCGAACGCCATCGCGAGCGCGATCGGAGTGATCGCGGACGCGAGCCGGCGGGCGTTGGTACGGGAGTTGGCGGCGGCCAGGTGCGCGGCCGCGCCCGCGGCGCGCAGCGGCAGGCCGAAGAGGCGTGCGCACAGCCCCGCCAGCAGCGGGCCGAGCAGCCCGACGGCGAGCATGAAGCTCATGACGACGCCGAGGGAGGCGCCGGCCGCGTCGTCCCCGGAGGAGTTGGCCGCGACGCCCGTGAGGGTCGCGCCGCCGGCGAGGGCGACGACGCCGAGTGCGGTGCG
Source organism: Streptomyces phytophilus (assembly GCF_013870535.1). Classification (GTDB taxonomy): domain Bacteria; phylum Actinomycetota; class Actinomycetes; order Streptomycetales; family Streptomycetaceae; genus Streptomyces; species Streptomyces phytophilus. The sequence goes on from NZ_JACBXC010001580.1 coordinate 1,176, forward strand.
GACCACGCCCGGTCGCGTACGTTCCAT
>NZ_JACBXC010001581.1 GCF_013870535.1 Streptomyces phytophilus
CGGTGGTGGCGGGCCGGCACGTCGTACGGGACGGGGTGCACGCGCTCGTGGAGGACGTACCGGGAGCGCTGGCGGCGGCCGTCGGGGCGCTGCGCCGCTGACTCCCGAATCCGATCCGGCAAGCAACCGACCCACGAGGGCAGGACCATGACCGCCGCAGCCACTGCCGCAAGCACTGCCGCAGCCACAGCCGTCGTCAACATCGGCAGCCTCGTCACCAACGACCCGGCGCTCGGCGACGGCCCGCTCGGGCTGCTTGAGGACGCGGCCGTCGTCTTCGAAGGCGGCCGGGTCGCCTGGGTCGGCGCGACCGGCGCGGCGCCTGCCGCGGACGCGGTGTACGACGCGGCCGGCCGGGCGCTGCTCCCGGGCTTCGTCGACTCGCACTCCCACCTCCTCTTCGCCGGCGACCGCACCGGCGAGTTCGCCGCCCGGATGTCCGGCCGCCGGGCTGCGTCCTATCAAAAGCGCGGGGCGGGCGGCATCCGCACGACGGTCGCCGCCACCCGCGCCGCCACCGACGGGGAACTGGCCGCCAACCTCGCCCGCTTCGTCCGCGAGATGCTCCGCCAGGGCACGACGACCCTGGAGACCAAGTCCGGCTACGGCCTGACGGCGGCGGACGAGTCGCGGGCGCTGCGGGTCGCGGCGGAGCGGGTGGCGGGGGTGGAGGAGATCACGTACCTCGGTGCGCACGTCGTCGCGCCGGAGTACGCGGACGATCCGGGCGCGTACGTCGACCTGGTCACCGGCGAGATGCTGGACGCCTGCGCGCCGTACGCGCGGTGGATCGACGTCTTCTGCGAGAAGGGCGCGTTCGATGGCGACCAGGCGCGGGCGGTCCTCGCGGCCGGCAAGGCACGCGGCCTGACCCCGCGGGTGCACGCCAACCAGCTGTCGTACGGGCCGGGCGTGCAGCTGGCCGTCGAGCTGGAGGCGGCGTCGGCGGACCATCTGACGCACCTGAGCGACGCCGACGTGGGCGCGCTGGCGTCGGGGTCGACGGTGGCGACGTTCCTGCCGGGGTGCGAGTTCTCGACGCGGGCGGTCTACCCGGACGTGCGGCGGGTGCTGGACGCGGGCGCGACGGTGGCGCTGTCGACGGACTGCAACCCGGGCTCGTCGTTCACCAGCTCGATGCCGTTCTGCGTGGCCGTCGCGGTACGGGAGATGGGCATGACGCCGGACGAGGCGGTGTGGT
>NZ_JACBXC010001582.1 GCF_013870535.1 Streptomyces phytophilus
GGTCCAGCAGCTCGTCGATCTTCCGCTCCGCCGCCTGCCACGCCTGCGCGGGCGTCAGCCTCTGCTGCTCGACCGGCAGGATGCCCGCGTCGGTGATCTGCTGCTGGATCGGCTGGTCCTGCGCGCCGAGTTCGAGCGTGGGGATGCTCTTGGCGGCGATGGAGAAGATCTCGCCGGTCGGCGCGTCGTTGAAGTACGGGTGCGTGGCGTCCGCGACCTGCGGCAGCTCGTACGCCGCCTGCGAGCTGGGGAAGCTCGCCCGCTTCTCGAAGAGCCGGGCCTGCTGCTCGGGCGCGGTCAGCCAGGCCGCGAGCCGCGCCGCCACCTCCTTGTGCTCGCCGGCCTCGGGCACGGTGAGGAACGAGCCGCCCCAGTTGGCGGGCTTGGGCGCGGTGGCGATGTCCCACTTGTCGGCCGCCTTCGGGCCCGCCTTCTCCTGTATGTAACCCAGCATCCAGGACGGGCAGATGACGGTCGCGAAGCCGCCCTCGGCGAAGCCCTCGTCCCAGGCCGGGGTGAACTGCTTGAGCCGGGCGGTCATCTCCCCCTGCGCCGCCTGCATCGCCAGGTCCCAGGAGATCTCGACGGCGGGGCTGTCCTGGTAGATGGCCTCGCCCTCGCGGCCGAAGTAGCGGACGGGGAAGCTGCTGATCGAGCCGTTGTAGACGCCGGCCGCCGAGTCGACGAACGCGGTGCCCCCGGGGGCGTTCGCCATGTAGTCCGCGCCGACGCCGAGGTACTTCTCCCAGTCGGAGAACCACAGCGCGGCGACCTCCTCGCGGTCGGTCGGCAGCCCGGCGGCGCGGAAGAGGTCCTTGCGGTAGCAGACGGCCATGGGGCCGATGTCGGTGCCGAGGCCGACGGTCTTGTTCTCGTCGGTCGTCGCCTGGTCCCACTTCCAGGGCAGGAACGCGCCCTCGTCGACGCCGGTCGCCGTGCCGAGGTCCATCAGCCGGTCGGCGCGGGTGGCGACGACCTCGCTGATGTTGCCGACCTCGACGGCCTGGATGTCGGCGAGCCCGCGGCCGGAGTCGAGGGCGGCGCGCAGCTGCGGGTAGTACTCCTCGTTGCTGGGTGCGGCGCTCTCCTCGATGGTGACGTCGGGGTACAGCTTCTCGTACTCGTCGTAGAGCCCGGCCTCCTCGAAGCCGAAGACACCGAAGACGCCGACCGTCAGCGTGACGGGCCCGCCGTCTTCGGT
>NZ_JACBXC010001583.1 GCF_013870535.1 Streptomyces phytophilus
CAGCGGTGCAGCGCCGGCACCACCTCGCGCAGCGTGTCCTCGCCGACCCCGGGCAGCTCCCGGCGCAGCGCCTCGGTGTCGGCCTGCTCGACCAGCGCCCAGAACGCGTCGTCCGTCCCGCCTTCGCGCCCGTCGCCCTCCTGCGGCGTCCTGTCGTCGCGGTCGGCGAGCCAGTAGCGGCGGCGCTGGAAGGGGTACGTGGGCAGCGGCACCGTCCGGGCGCCGGGGAAGAGCACCTGCCAGTCCGGCACCACACCGGCGGCGTACGCCTCCGCCAGCGCCTGCTTGAAGCGCGGCTCGCCGTCCTCGCCGCGGCGCAGCGTGCCCAGCGCCCGCCCCTCGGTCTCCGTCGCGTCGAGGACCTGCTCGATCGCGGGCACGAGCACCGGGTGCGCGCCCATCTCCAGGAACACGGTGTGGCCCGCGTCCATCAGCCGCTCCGCGGTCTGCGCGAAGAGGACGGGGGAGCGCAGGTTGCGGTACCAGTACGCGGCGTCCAGCGACTCGGTGGGCATCGGCCCGCCGGTGACGGTGGAGTAGAACGGCACCTCCCCGGCCCGCGGGGTGATGGCCGCCAGCTCGCGCAGCATCTCCTCGCGCACCGGCTCGACGAGCGGCGAGTGCGAGGCGTACGCGATGGGCACGGTCCGCGTCCGTACGCCCCGCTCCTCGCAGTCGCGCATGAACGCCCGCACGTCCGCGTCGACACCCGCGACGACCGTGGCCGACGGCCCGTTGACGGCCGCGACCCCGACGTCGCCGCCGGTCTCCGCGAGCCGCTTCTCCACCTCCGCGACGGGCAGCGACACCGAGGCCATCGAGCCGTGCCCGGACAGCGCGTGCACCACCCGGCTGCGTACGGCCACCAGCCGGGCGCCGTCCGCCAGCGACAGCGCCCCGGCGACCACGGCCGCCGCGAACTCGCCCTGCGAGTGGCCCACGACGGCGGCCGGCAGCACGCCGTGGTGGCGCCACAGCTCGGCCAGCGAGACCATCACCGCCCACAGCAGCGGCTGCACCACGTCGTCGCGCTCCCAGCACGGGTCGTCCGCGGGGGCGGTCAGCTTCTCGCGCAGCGCGTAGCCGGTGTGCGGGGCCAGGGCCTCGGCGCAGCGCTCCATCGACGCGGCGAACACCGGCTCGGAGTCCCACAGTCCGACGGCCATCCCGGGCCACTGCGCGCCCTGCCCGGAGAAGACGA
>NZ_JACBXC010001584.1 GCF_013870535.1 Streptomyces phytophilus
CAGGTCGGGGTTGGCCAGCCAGCGCGCGCCGAGGGACACGATGTCCGCCGTGCCCGCCGCCAGCAGTTCCGCCGCGTCCGCGACCGGGTCGCCGGCGCCGTGGTGCGCGGAGTTCAGCATCAGCGGGCCCGCCCAGTCGCGGCGTACCTGCTCGGTCACGTTCCGCAGCCCCGGGTGGGCCTCCAGGACGTGCAGAAAGGCGAGCCGATACGGGGCGAGGGCCGCGAGCAGCGCCGCGTACAGCTCGGCCGTGTCGGTCTCGGCGACGCCGTTGGCGTCGTTGCCGGGCGAGATGCGCAGCGCGGTGCGGTCCGCACCGATCGCCTCGCTGACCGCCCGTACGGACTCGACGGCGAAGCGGACCCGGTTCCCCACCGGACCGCCGTAGGCGTCGGTGCGCCGGTTGGAGTTGCCGGAGAGGAACTGGTGAATGAGGTAGCCGTTGGCGCCGTGCAGTTCGACGCCGTCGAAGCCCGCCTCGATCGCGTTGCGCGCGCCGGCCGCGAAGTCCCGGACGATCCCGCCGATGTCGTCGCCGGTCAGCTCGCGGGGCACGGGGTGCGGCAGCATCCCCTGGTCGACGGTGAACAGCGACTCACCGGAGGCGAGGGCCGACGGCGCCGCCGGAAGCCCGCCGTCCGGGTAGAGGTGGGGGTGGCCGACACGGCCGGCGTGCAGCAGTTGCAGGAAGATCCTGCCTCCCGAGGCGTGCACCCGCTCGGTCACCTGCCGCCAGGCGGCGATCTGCGCGGCGGTGTGGATGCCGGGCGTCTGGATGTAGCCCTGGGCGCGCACGCTGGGCTGGGTGCCCTCGGTGACGATCAGCGCGGCGGCGGCCCGCTGCTCGTAGTACTCGGCCGTCAGCTCCGACACCAGCCCGCTGCCCGCGGTGGCCCGGGAGCGGGTCATCGGGGCCATCGCCAGCCGGTGCGGGAGGTCGAGGCGGCAGATCCGTACGGGTGTGAAGATCTCGTTCGTCATGTCCTCGACGCTAGATACGGGGGAATGCCCGCCGGATCCGTAGCGCTTCGGTACTGGGATACGTAATCCGTGCCGCCGCCCCACCCACGTAGGTGTGACTGGATGACTCTGTACGGGCGTCAGAAGGAGCTGGCCGAACTCGACGCGCTGATCGGCGCCGCCGCGGACTGGCGCGGGCAGAGCCTCGTGCTGCGCGGCGAGGCCGGCATCGGCAAGTCG
>NZ_JACBXC010001585.1 GCF_013870535.1 Streptomyces phytophilus
CGGTGGCGTACGGGCCTCGTCGCTGAGCCGTACGAGCAGCGCGACGATCACCCAGTTCGTCACCACGGAGGAACCGCCCTGCGCCAGGAACGGCGTCACCATCCCGGTCAGCGGGATCAGCCCCAGCACGCCGCCCGCGATCACCACCACCTGGAGCGTGATGATCGCCGCCAGGCCCGCGGCCAGCAGCGCGCCGAACGGCTCGCCGATGGCGATCGCCGTGCGGTAGCCGCGGGCGACGAAGAGGGCGTACAGCAGGAACAGCGCCGTCAGCCCCGCGATCCCCAGTTCCTCGCCGGCGGTGGCCAGGATGAAGTCCGACTTGCCGGCGAAGCCGATCAGCAGCGAGTGCCCCTGCCCGAGCCCCGCGCCCAGCGCGCCGCCCGCCGCGAACGCGAACAGCGACTGCGCCAACTGCCCGGGGCCGTGCCCCTCCTCGATGGCGCGGAACGGCGACAGCCAGTCCTCCACCCGCGTGTGCACATGCGGCTCCAGCGCCCCGACCGCCGCCGCCCCGGCCGCGGCCAGCAGCAGTCCGACGGCCAGCCAGCCGAACCGCCCCGTGGCCACGTACAGCATCGCCACGAACAGGCTGAAGAACAGCAGCGATGCGCCGATGTCCCGCTCCAGGATCAGCAGCACCAGGCTGATGCCCCAGACCGCGACGATCGGGCCGAGGACGCGCCGCGGCGGCAGCAGCAGGCGGCGGATGCGCGGGCCGCTGGTGAAGGTCAGGGCGTGCCGGTTGGCGGCGAGGTAGGAGGCGAAGAAGATCGCGAGCAGCACCTTGGCGAACTCGCTGGGCTGGAAGGAGAGACCGCCGATCCGGATCCAGATCCTGGCCCCGTTGACGGCGGGGAAGAGGATCGGCGCGGCCATCAGGCACAGGGCCGTGAACGCGTACTTCCCGGCACGGGGGCGCAGGTCGCGGTGGTCGCGCAGGAAGAGGAGGACGGCGGCGAAGAGGGTGACGCCCACGGTGGACCACAGGAGTTGGGCGGGGGCGGCGCGGTCGCCGGGGGTGCCCTGGTCGAGGCGGTGGATGAGGACCAGGCCGAGGCCGTTGAGCAGCAGCGCCACGGGCAGCAGCAGCGGGTCCGCGCGGGGGGCGCGGAAGCGGACGACGAGGTGCGCGGCCAGGGCGAGCGCGCCGAGGCCGCCGAGGTGGGTGGCCAGGTCGGCGGGCAGCGCGCCGGAGG
>NZ_JACBXC010001586.1 GCF_013870535.1 Streptomyces phytophilus
ACCCGTACGTCCTCCGCGGGCAGCGGCTGCGTGGCCGGCCCCTTGGTGACGCTGCCGTCCGCGATGGCGAACTTGCTGCCGTGGCACGCGCAGTTGATCGTGCCGTCCTCGACGCTGCTGACGATGCAGCCCTGGTGCGTGCAGACCGCGGAGAACGCCTTGAACTCGCCCGGCTCCGGCTGCGTCACGACGACCTTCTCGTCCTTGAAGATCTTGCCGCCGCCCTCGGGCACCTCGCCCGTGGTGCCGAGCTGCGCGCCGTCGTCGCCGCCTTCCTCCGGCTGCACCTGCTCGCTGCCGGAGTCGCCGGAGCCGCCCGAGTCGTCGCCGCAGGCGGCGAGTGCGGCGCTGAGACCGCCGGCGCCGACGGCGGCCACGACGGTGCGGCGGGCGGTGAGCCGGGCCGGGTTGCGGGATTGCGTCATGGTGGGGCCCTTTCCTGGTGTGCCGGTCGTCCGCCTTGGGCCGGCGGGCCCGGCGTTCTGATCGTGTGCCTCAGCGCCCTCATACGTACGCCGGGGGGCCGGCGTTCAGCTCCCGCCGCAGGAACGCCAGCTCGAACCAGAGGAGATTCTCGGCGATCGCGTCATCGGAGATCATGTGCGACGCGCCGGGCACCGGCAGGACGCTGTGCGGCCGGCCCGCGGCCAGCAGCTCGGCGGACAGCCGCAGGGTGTGGGCGGCGACGACGTTGTCGTCGGCGAGGCCGTGGACGAACAGCAGGGGCCGGCTGAGCCGGTGGCCGAGGCCCACCAGGGACGAACGGTCGTAGTGCTCGGGGAACTTCTCCGGGTGGCCGAGGAAGCGCTCCTGGTAGTGCGTGTCGTACAGCCGCGCGTCCGTGACGGGTGCGCCCGCGACGGCGGCGTGGAAGACGTCCGGCCGGGTGAGGACCGCCGCCGCGGCGAGGAAGCCGCCGAACGACCAGCCGCGGATGCCGACCCGGTCCAGGTCGAGGTCCGGCCGGCCGGCTGCCGCCGCCCGCAGCCCCCGCACCTGGTCCGCGACGGCCGTGTCCCGCTTGTCGCCGGTGTTCATCCGCTCCCACGACGGCGCGCCGGGCGTGGCCCGCCCGTCGGTGACGAGCACCGCGAACCCCTGCTCCGCGAACCACTGCGAGACCAGCGTCCACCACCCGCGCGCCGGCACCGCCAGCCGCAGCCCCGGTCTGCACCCCCAAGGAGAGTGACACCAATGA
>NZ_JACBXC010001587.1 GCF_013870535.1 Streptomyces phytophilus
CGGTCGTTCAGCTCGGCGTACGTCACCTCCGTGCCGTCCGCCGCGACGGCGATCGCGTCGGGGGCGGCGTGCACCCTCGCGCGGAACAGCTCGACCGGCGTGCGCACAGGCGGCGGGGCCGGAGCGTCCCCGCCGGTGAGGGTGCGGCGTTCGGCGTTGGAGAGCACGTCGATACGGCTGAGGGGCAGCTCCGGTCCGGCCACGGCCGCCCGCAGCAGGCGCACCCAGCGGTCGGCGAGGTCCTGCACGGTGGCGCGGTCGAAGAGGTCGGTGGCGTAGTCGAGGGTGCCGGTCAGGCCGAGGGGTTCGCCCGCGGCGGAGCGCTGTTCGCCGATGCCGATGTCCAGGTCGAACTTGGCGGTCTGCGTGGGCACCCGGATCCGGGAGGTGCGCAGCCCCGGGAGCGTGAACTCCGCGGTCTCGTCGGCGTCGACGGACAGCGCGACCTGGAACAGCGGGTGGCGGCCCGGGGACCGGGGCGGGGCCAGTTCCTCGACGAGCCGCTCGAAGGGCAGGTCCTGGTGGGCGTACGCGGCCAGCGCGGTGTCCCGTACGCGCTCCAGCAGCTCGGCGAAGGCGGGGTCGCCCGAGGTGTCGGTGCGCAGCACCAGCGTGTTGACGAAGAAGCCGACCAGGTCGTCCAGCGCCTGGTCGCCGCGGCCGGCGATCACACTGCCGACGGGCAGGTCCGTGCCCGCGCCGAGCCTGGTCAGCAGCGCCGCCAGGCCGGCGTGCAGCACCATGAACAGGCTGGCGCCCGAGCGGCTGCCCAACTCGGCCAGTGCCCCGTGCAGTTCGGCGTCGATGTGCAGCGTGACCCGGCCGCCGTCGTACGAGGCGACGGCCGGCCGGGGGCGGTCGCGGGGCAGCTCGATCTCGTCGGGCAGACCGGCGAGCGCCGCGGTCCAGTGGGCGAGCTGGCGGTTCAGCAGCCCGTCCGGGTCCTCGGGGGCGCCGAGGAGCCGGCGCTGCCAGAGGGCGTAGTCGGTGTAGCGGACGGGCAGAGGCTGCCAGTCCGGTTCCCCGCCGCGCAGACGGGCGGCGTACGCGGTCGCCAGGTCGCGGGTGAGGGGGGCCATGGACCAGCCGTCGGCGGCGATGTGGTGGATGACGAGGCACAGGACGGACTCGGCGGGGCCGAGTACGAACAGCTCGGCGCGCAGCGGCGGTTCGACGGCCAGGTCGAAGGCGTAGC
>NZ_JACBXC010001588.1 GCF_013870535.1 Streptomyces phytophilus
GCGCGGCTCAACGGCGACGACGCGCTGGCCAACCGGGCGCTGACCGACGCCTCCGCCACCGCGGCCGTCTCCGGCGACGTCAGCAACGCGCTCAGCAAGGTGTTCTCGTACGCGCCGGAGGACCCCGGCGTCACCGCGAGGGACGCCGACGAACTCCTCGCCGGCCGCGCCCGCGAGCAGTACCGGCAGCTCTTCGGCCAGATCCAGCAGCGGGTCGTCTCCCAGGAGCTGACGCTGACGACGCACGTCGTACGCGCCGGGGTGGTCCGGCTCGACGGCGACGACGCCACCCTGCTGGTCCTCCTCGACCAGGTCACCGAGCGCAAGGGCGAGGACCCGGCGAGCGTCGGCGCGCAGCTCTCCGTCACCGCCGAGAAGCAGGACGGGCAGTGGCGCATCACCGACCTGAAGTCCCGCTAGCGAAAGGGCGGATCGACGTGAGCCTCAGGAAGAACCCCCTGCCGGCGATGGCCCTGGTGGCGGCGGCGCTGGCGGCGGTGCTCGCGGCCTGGGCCGGCACCTCCTGGTACGCGTCGGCGAACGACGACGCGGCGGACTTCGCCGCCTCCCGGGACGACGCGCTGGCCGCCGCCCGGCAGGCGGTGACGAACCTCAACACCCTCGACCACCGCGACCTGGACGCGGGCCTGGACCGCTGGGAGGCGTCCGCCACCGGCGAACTCCTCGCCCAACTCCAGCAGGGGCGTGCCGGGTTCGAGAAGGAGGTGCGCAAGGCGGAGACGGTGACCACGGCCGAGGTGCTGTCGGCGGCGCTGACCGAGCTGGACGACCGGGCCGGCCGGGCGGACGTGCTGGTGGCGGTCCGTATCACCGTCGCCGCGCCCGGGGAGAAGCCGCAGGCGAAGGAGAGCCGGATGCTCGGCGAGGTCACCCGCGCCGGCGACGGCTGGAAGCTCAGCGCCCTCGGGCAGGCGCCGGCGGGCGACTCCGCGGGCGGGGACGCGAGCGAGGGGTCGGGCGAGGGCTCCGGCCGGGGCGCCGACCAGGGATCGGGCTCGGACTCGGGCCGGGCCGGCGAAGCCGGGCAGTGAACTTCCGGAGAGGACCGCACAGATGTCGACGACCCGCCACCTGATCAACCGGCGCCGCCGCACCGCACCCCCCGCCGGGGAGTCCCCGGCGGCGGCCCGGCGGCAGTCCGCGTCCGCCGTACGGGCCAGGCCCAGGACCCGG
>NZ_JACBXC010001589.1 GCF_013870535.1 Streptomyces phytophilus
CCTCGCCCCCACCCCGAAGCCGGCCCCCGGCGTCTACCGCGTCACCCCCCTCGGCGCGCTCGACCTGCCCGAGGCGGCCCTCGCCAACCCCGTCTGCGGCGCCCTCGGCTCCACCACCCACCTCAACCCCGCGTCCACCACCACCGCGCCGATCTCCGGCAGCGCCTTCGTCCGCGGCTACGCGGGCCTCAACGACGTCACGTTCTCCGGCCAGGCCGACGCGTACGCCACCAGCCGCACCCTGGCCTACCTGGAGGGACTGGAGCGCTACGCCGGCACCCACGCCCGCCGCGGGCTGCGCCCCGTGACCGCCTCCCTGGCCGAACTCGCCGCCGAGTGGGGCGAGGACGCCGTCGTCGACCCCCGGCGCACCGGCCTGTACGCGCCGGAGACGTACCGCGACGACCCCATGGTCGACCCCTTCGACCCGGCCCGCCCCATCCCCTGGATCTGGGGCCACCGGCTGCGCGACGAGCGCCCCGTGCTCGTACCGGCGCGGCTGGTGCACTACAGCGCCGGGCTGCCGTCCGACAACTTCGTCTTCGAGTGCTCCAACGGCTGCGCGACCGGCGGCTCCCTCGCCGAGGCCGCGCTGTACGGGCTGCTGGAGCTGATCGAGCGCGACGCCTTCCTCCTCGCCTGGTACGGGCGCGCCCCGTTCACCCGCGTCGACCCCCGCGCCGGCGGCCCGCGGGTGCGCGGCATGCTCGACCGCGCGGCGCTCCTCGGCTACGAGGTACGGGCCTTCGACACCCGCAGCGACCTCGGCGTCCCGGTGGTCACCGCGGTGGCCGTACGGGAGGACGGCGGCCCCGGGCTGCTGTCCTTCGGCGCCGCCGCGGGCCTGGACCCGGCGGACGCGCTGACGTCGGCGCTCAGCGAGGTGCTGACGTACATCCCGCACCTGCCGTACCAGGTGGCCGAGCGCCGCGCCGAACTGGAGGCGATGGCCGAGGACTTCGGGCGCGTACGGCAGCTGAAGGACCACGCCCAGCTCTACGGGCTGCCGCGGATGGCCGCGCACGCCGGGGACTTCCTGACCGGCGACCCCGCGCTGCCGCTCGCCGACGCCTACGCCGACTGGGCCCGCGTGCGCCCGGCGACGCTGGACCTCCGGGACGACCTGCGGCTGCTCGTCGACGCGCTGGCGGCGCGCGGGCACGACGCCGTGGCCGTCGACCAGACGACGCCCGA
>NZ_JACBXC010000159.1 GCF_013870535.1 Streptomyces phytophilus
TTCCGGCAGTACCTGCGCGAGATCGGCCGGATTCCGCTCCTCAGCGCCGCCGAGGAGGTGGAGCTGGCCCGGCGCGTCGAGGCCGGGCTGTTCGCCGAGGAGAAGCTCGCCAGCGAGCCCGACCTGGTCACCCAGCTCGCGCTGGACCTGGACCGGCTCGTCGTGCTGGGCCGGATGGCCAAGCGCCGGCTGATCGAGGCGAACCTGCGGCTCGTCGTCTCCGTCGCCAAGCGGTACGTGGGCCGCGGGCTGACGATGCTCGACCTGGTGCAGGAGGGCAACCTCGGGCTGATCCGCGCGGTGGAGAAGTTCGACTACGCCCGCGGCTACAAGTTCTCCACGTACGCGACCTGGTGGATCCGCCAGGCCATGTCCCGCGCGCTGGCCGACCAGGCGCGGACCATCCGCGTCCCCGTCCACGTCGTCGAGCTGATCAACCGCGTCGTGCGCGTCCAGCGCCGCATGCTCCAGGAGCGCGGCTACGAGCCGACACCCGAGGAGGTCGGCACCCATCTCGGGCTGCCCGAGGAGCGGGTGAGCGAGGTGCTGCGGCTGGCGCAGGAGCCCGTGTCGCTGCACGCGCCGGTCGGCGAGGAGGAGGACGTCGCGCTCGGCGACCTCATCGAGGACGGCGACGCCGCCTCCCCCGTGGAGTCCGCGGCGTTCCTGCTGCTGCGCGAGCACCTGGAGGCGGTGCTGTCGACGCTGGGCGAACGGGAGCGCAAGGTGGTGCAGTTGCGGTACGGGCTGATCGACGGCCGGCCGCGGACGCTGGAGGAGATAGGCCGCATCTTCGGCGTGACCCGCGAGCGGATCCGGCAGATCGAGTCCAAGACCCTCAACAAGCTGCGCGACCACGCCTTCGCGGACCAGCTCCGCGGCTACCTGGACTGAGGAGACCGATCCGGCCGGTCGGGCGCGTGGGGCCTGTGAAGGACCCCCGACCGGCCGGACCGGCGTGCGAGAAACTAGCACCGCCGGGGCCGGGTTGAAAGACCTTGCAGTCATCTTTCATGCGGGTTGACCGTGCTCCGGCACGGCCTCTACGGTCGCTCTGCACAAGCTTTCCATCCGAACACCGATGTGGCTGTGGCGCGTCAGCTCTCCGAAGCGAGGAGGGTACACATGGCTCATCCGGTACGTGCACGGCTGCGCGGCGCACGCCTGCTGCTCGGGACGGCGCTCGCCGCCCTCGTGCTCGCGCTGCTGCCCGCCGCCACCCGGGCGAGTACGGCGGCGGAGGCGGGGGCGGCGGAGGCGCCGGCGGCGGAGGCGGCCGCGGGGGGCGACGTGATCGCCAACCTGTGGTCCTGGAACTGGAAGTCGGTCGCCGCCGAGTGCACCGACGTCCTCGGCCCGGCGGGGTACGCCGCCGTGTGGGTGGCGCCGCCCGCGGAGTCCCTGGCCCACCCGCAGCACCACTGGTGGGACGTCTACCAGCCGTACAGCTACGGCCTCACCGGCCGCCTGGGCACCGAGGCCGACTTCACCGCCATGACGGCCGCCTGCGACGGCGCCGGCGTCGCCGTCTACACCGACGCCGTCGTCAACCACACCGCGGCCCAGACCGGCACCGGCTACGCCGGCACCGCGCTCGGCGACAAGTACGCGCCGCCCATGTACTCCCGGGCGGACTACAACGTCGACGTCTGCAACCGCGAGATCGGCAACTGGGACGACAAGTGGGAGGTGCAGAACTGCGAGCTGCTCGGCCTGCCGGACCTGAAGACCGGCAGCGACGCCGTCCGCGACAAGATCGCCGGATATCTGAACTCCCAGATCGCCCGCGGCGTCTCCGGCTTCCGCGTCGACGCCGCCAAGCACATCCCCGCCGCCGACCTGGAGGCCATCGCCGGCCGGCTGGACGACACCGCGGCCGGCGCGCGGCCGTTCGTCTTCCACGAGGTCTTCCCCGGCAGCACCCCCGCGCCCGACGAGTACTACGGCAGCGGCCGGGTGCTGGACTTCTTCTTCGGCGACCGGGTGAAGTCCGCGTTCCAGAGCGACATCGCCCGGCTGGAGAACCTCGGTGACCAGGGCCTGCTGCCCGCGCGGAACTCGGTGTCGTTCGTCACCAACCACGACACCGAGCGCAACGGCCGCCACCTGACGTACAAGGACGGCGACACCGCCGTCCTCGCCAACGTCTTCCAGCTCGGCTGGACGGACGCGCCGCCCACCGTGTACGCGGGCTTCGCGTTCGCCGGCAACGACGACTCGCCGCCCGCCGACGGGGGCGGCTTCGTCACCGGCACCGACTGCGGCGCCGGCTGGTACTGCCTCGACCGCGACCCGCGGATCACGGGGATGGTCGGCTGGCGCAACGCCGCCGGCGGCGCCGAGGTGACCGACTGGCAGTCGCCGCGCGGCAACGTCGTCGGCTTCGGCCGCGGCGACCGCGGGTTCGTGGCGCTCAACAACACCGGGGAGCCGGTGAGTCAGGAGTTCGGCACGGCGGTCGCGGACGGCACGTACTGCAACGTCCTCGACGGCTGCGCCACCGAGGTCACCGTCGCCGGCGGGCGGGTCGCGCTCGACCTGCCCGCCAAGGGGGCGGTCGCCTTCCACCCGTAACGGAAAGGCGCCGTGGCACCGGCGCCCGCGGTCACGTCTCCGCGGGCGCCGAGGCCGTCGAGCCCCGTACCACCAGCTCCGGGTGGAAGACGAACTCGGCGTGCGGCGCCGGGGTGCCGCCGATCTCCTCCAGCAGCGCCCGCACCGCGGCCTGGCCCATCGCCGTCACCGGCTGGCGCACCGTCGTCAGCGGCGGGTCGGTGAAGGGGATCAGCGGCGAGTCGTCGTAGCCCACCACCGACACCTGCCGCGGCACCGCGAGCCCCCGCTGCCGCGCCGCCCGGATCGCGCCCAGCGCCATCATGTCGCTGGCGCACACGATCGCCGTGCAGCCGCGGTCCAGCAGCGCCGACGCCGCGGCCTGCCCGCCCTCCAGCGAGTACAGCGAGTGCTCGATGTCCGCCCGCGCGTCCTCCTGCGGTACGGCCAGCACGTCGCGCATGGAGTCGAGGAACCCCTCGACCTTGCGCTGTACGGGCACGAAGCGGCCGGGCCCGAGCGCGAGCCCGATGCGGCGGTGGCCCAGGGAGGCCAGGTGCGTCACCGACAGCCGCATCGCGTCCCGGTCGTCGGGGGAGATGAACGTGCCCTGGAACTTCTCCGAGTAGCCGTTGATCATCACGAACGGCACGCCCTTGCCGCGCAGCCGCGTGTACCGCTCCATGTCGGCGGTGGTGTCGGCGTGCAGCCCGGAGACGAAGACGATGCCGTCCACGCCGCGCTCCACGAGCATCTCGGTCAGCTCGTCCTCCGTCGAGCCGCCGGGCGTCTGCGCCGCCAGCACCGGGGTGTAGCCCTGCCGGGTCAGCGCCTGGCCGATCACCTGCGCGAAGCCGGGGAAGATCGGGTTGTCCAACTCGGGGATGAGCAGGCCGATCAGCCCCGCGCTGCGCCGGCGCAGCTTCACCGGCCGCTCGTAGCCGAGCACGTCGAGGGCGGCCAGCACGGCCTGCCGGGTGGTGTCCGCGACGCCCGGTCTGCCGTTCAGCACCCGGCTGACCGTGGCCTCGCTGACCCCGGCCTGGGCCGCGATGTCGGCGAGCCGCGCGGTCGCGGGACCTGACTGTTCCTGGCGCACGTCGTGTCCTCCCTGGTTCTCTGCTGTGACCGTAACTCCTTGCAGAAATTTCTTGCAAGGTCTTTCGGCCGCATGCCAATCCTGTTAGCTTCCTCGGCGTCCGGCGCCGCGCTGCGCGGTCACGGTTCCCTGCCTGAAGGAGAGTTCACTATGCGACGTGGCATAGCCGCCACCGCCCTGGCCGCCTCACTTGCGCTGACGGCCACGGCCTGCGGGGACGACGGGGACGGCGGCGACGGCGGCGGGAGCGCCGGCGGGCAGGTGACGATCACCTGGTGGGACACCTCCAACGCCACCAACGAGGCGCCCACGTACAAGGCGTTGATCAAGGAGTTCGAGAAGGCCAACCCGGGCATCAAGGTCGAATACGTCAACGTCCCCTTCGACCAGGCGCAGAACAAGTTCACCACCGCCGCCGGCACCAAGGGCGCCCCCGACGTCATCCGCACCGAGGTCGGCTGGACCGCCTCCTGGGCCAAGTCGCAGTTCCTCGCCCCGCTCGACGGCACCGCGGCGCTGGCGGAGCAGGACGACTTCACGCCCTCCCTGCTGAAGCAGGCGCAGTACGAGGGCACCACCTACGGCGCCCCGATCGTCACCGACACCCTCGCGCTGATGTGGAACAAGGACCTCCTGGCGAAGGCCGGCCACGACGCGCCGCCCGCCGACTGGGACCGGCTCATGGACGTCGCCGCCGACGTCGAGGCCAAGACCGGCGCCGACGGCTTCTGGGTCAACAAGGACCCGTACTACACGCTGCCGTTCCTCTTCGGCGAGGGCACCGACATGGTCGACGCCGGGGCGCAGAAGATCACCGTCAACTCGCCGGAGGCCGTCACCGGGGTGGCGAAGGCCAGGGAGATCGTCGAGGCGCCGGGCACCGCCGACCTCGACGTCACCGCCGACGCGTACGCCCACATGCAGGACGCCTTCGTCAACGGCAAGGTCGCGATGGCCGTCCAGGGCCCGTGGGAGCTGACCAACGTCTACGCCGGCCCCGCCTTCGAGGACAAGGCGAACCTCGGCATCGCCCCCGTTCCCGCCGGCTCCACCGGCAAGGCCGGCGCCCCCACCGGCGGCCACAACCTCTCCGTCTACAACGGCTCCGACGAGGCGCACAAGGAGGCCGCGATCGAGTTCGTCGGCTGGATGACCTCGGCGAAGACCCAGTCGAAGATCGCTGTGAAGAACGGCACCCTGCCCACCCGCACCTCCGCCTACACCGACGAGGTCAAGGCCGCCCCCGGCGTCGCCGACTACCAGCAGGTGCTGGCCGACACCGCCCGGCCGCGCCCCGCGCTGCCCGAGTACAGCACCCTGCTCGGCGACGACTTCGCGCAGAACCTCGCCGCCGTCCTCAAGGGCGACACCGGAGTCGAGGACGGACTCGACGCCACCGCCGAGAAGTTCGGCGAACTGGTCCCCGACTTCGCGTAGCGCGCCGCAGCGGTCCTGAAGGGCAACGGAAGTGATCAGCAGCCTGAAGCAGTCGTACAGCCGCCACTGGTACGCCTACGCCATGGTCGCCCCGGTCGTCGCCGTCCTCGGCGTGCTCGTGGCGTACCCGCTGGGCCGCGGCGTGTACCTGTCGCTGACCGACGCCACGAGCGACAACGTCGGCCGCACCATCGGCGTCAACAAGATCCCGGACAGCTTCTCCTTCGTCGGCTTCGACCACTACGTCGAGATCCTCACCGGCAGCGGCGCCGACACCTTCTGGAAGCAGTTCGTCTGGACGCTCTTCTGGACCGCCGCCTGCGTCGCCCTCCACTACGGCATCGGCCTGGGCCTCGCCGTCCTGCTCAACCGCAGGATGCGCGGGCGCACCCTGTACCGGCTGGTGCTGATCCTGCCGTGGGCGGTGCCGACGTTCGTCACCGTCTTCTCCTGGCGGATGATCCTCGCCGACGGGGGCGTGCTCAACTCCGCGTTCGCCTCCGTCGGCATGCCCGAACCCGCCTGGCTCAGCGAGCCGTTCTGGCAGCGGACGGCGGCGATCGTCGTCAACACCTGGTGCGGCGTCCCGTTCATGATGGTCTCGCTGCTCGGGGGGCTCCAGTCCATCCCGGGCGAGCTGTACGAGGCCGCCGAGACGGACGGCGCCACGCCCTGGCA
Source organism: Streptomyces phytophilus (assembly GCF_013870535.1). Taxonomy (GTDB): domain Bacteria; phylum Actinomycetota; class Actinomycetes; order Streptomycetales; family Streptomycetaceae; genus Streptomyces; species Streptomyces phytophilus. Next base: position 5,768 of record NZ_JACBXC010000159.1, read on the forward strand.
GCGGTTCCGGTACGTGACGCTGCCCGGGCTGCGGGCGGTGAGCAGCACGGTGATCATGCTGGGCGTGATCTGGACGTTCAACCAGTTCATCGTCATCTTCCTGCTCTTCGGCTCCACCGCGCCCGACACCGAGATCCTCGTCACCTGGGCGTACCGGCTCGGCTTCGGCCAGACGCCGCGGGACTACGCCGGCTCCGCCGCGTACGGCGTGATCATCCTGTCCATGCTCGTCGTGCTGGTGTCGGTCTACCGCCGCTGGCTGAACCGCAACGAGGAGGCGGCCGTCCGATGACCCGCCCTGCTCCCTCCCACCCCCGCCGCCCTGCTCCCTCCCACCCCCGCCGCCCTGCTCCCTCCCGCCCGCGCCGCCCTGCTCCCTCCCGCCCGCGCCGCCGCGGCGAGCGCAGCACCGCCGCGTCCGTCGCGCTGCACGGCACGCTGCTCGCGGCGAGCTTCGTCGCGCTCTTCCCGGTCGCCTGGCTGGCGTGGATCTCCCTCGGCCCCGACAAGACCGACTTCCTGCACGCCGGCGAGATCGCCGGCAAGGTCAGCCTGTCGAACTACACCACCGTGCTGTCCGACACCGACTTCCTGCACTGGGTCGGCAACTCGCTCATCGTCAGCCTCGGCACCTGCCTCATCGGCGTCTTCGCCTCCGCCAGCGCCGCCTACGCCGTCTCGCGCATGCGCTTCCCCGGCCACCGGCAGCTCATGTGGACGTTCCTGGTCACCCAGATGTTCCCGTTCGCGATCCTCATCGTGCCGCTGTACAACATCCTGGCCGGGCTCGACCTGCTGGACACCTACTGGGCGCTGATCGCCGTCAACCTCACCCAGGCCGTGCCGTACTGCGCCTGGCTGCTCAAGGGCTACTTCGACACCATCCCGCACGAGATCGACGAGGCCGGCCGCGTCGACGGGCTCACGCCCTTCGGCACGTTCTGGCGGCTGGTGCTGCCGCTGGCCCGGCCGGGCATGGCGGTCGCGGCGTTCTACACCTTCCTCACCGCCTGGGCGGAGTTCGCCTTCGCGTCGGTGTTCCTGCTCAGCTCCGACAAGTACACGCTGCCCATCGGCCTGGCGACCTTCGTCAGCCAGCACGACCAGCAGTGGAACCTGATGGCCGCCACCGGCGTGCTCATCGCGATCCCCGCGGCGGCGTTCTTCTACCTCGTCCAGCGCCACCTGGTGACCGGCCTCACGGCAGGCGCCGCCAAGTCGTAGACCGGCACGCCCCCTTCCACGCGCCTCCGCCCGCCCCCCTCCTCCCGCAAGCCACTGGACGCGGCCCGCGCGGGCCGCCCGCCCACCGACGACCCGGGGAAGACATGACCCAGCACCTTGCCGCCCGTACGGCCGCCGACTCCGCCGACGCCCTCGACTGGTGGCGCGACGCGGTGATCTACCAGGTCTATCCGCGCAGCTTCGCCGACGGCGACGGCGACGGCACCGGCGACCTGCCCGGCATCCGCGCCCGGCTACCCTACCTCGCGCAACTCGGCGTCGACGCGGTGTGGCTCAGCCCGTTCTACGCCTCCCCGCAGGCCGACGGCGGCTACGACGTCGCCGACTACCGCGCCATCGACCCCGTCTACGGCACCCTCCACGACGCCGACGCCCTCATCCGCGACGCCCACGGACTCGGCCTGCGGGTCATCGTGGACGTCGTACCCAACCACTCCTCCGACCGCCACGAGTGGTTCCGCCGCGCCCTGGCCGAAGGCCCCGGCTCCCCGCTGCGCGCCCGCTACCACTTCCGCCCCGGCAAGGGCGCGCACGGCGAACTGCCGCCCAACGACTGGGAGTCCATCTTCGGCGGCCCCGCCTGGACCCGCTGCCCGGACGGCGAGTGGTACCTGCACCTCTTCGCCCCCGAGCAGCCCGACTTCGACTGGGAGCACCCGGCGGTCGCCGACGAGTTCCGCTCCATCCTGCGCTTCTGGCTCGACATGGGCGTGGACGGCTTCCGCGTCGACGTCGCCCACGGCCTCGTCAAGGCCGCCGGCCTGCCCGACATCGGCGGCACCGGCCAGCTCGGGCTGCTCGGCAGCGCCGCCATGCCGTTCTTCGACCAGGACGGCGTGCACGACATCTACCGGAGCTGGCGGCGCGTCCTGGAGGAGTACCCGGGCCGGCGCATCGCCGTGGCCGAGGCGTGGACGCCGACCGTCGAGCGCACCGCCAACTACGTGCGCCCCGACGAGCTGCACCAGGCGTTCAACTTCCAGTACCTCGGCACGTACTGGGACGCCGCCGAGCTGCGCCCCGTCATCGACGCCTCGCTCGCGGCCATGCGCCCCGTCGGCGCGCCCGCGACCTGGGTCCTGTCCAACCACGACGTCACCCGGCAC
>NZ_JACBXC010001590.1 GCF_013870535.1 Streptomyces phytophilus
GCCCTTCGCGGTACGCGTCAGCCGCCTCGGCCTCGCCGTCGTGGAAGAGGCCGCCCCCGGGCTCCAACTCGGTTCCTGAACAGCCGCCCCCGTCCGTCCGGCCCGTCTCCCGTGAAGTCCTGATTATCGTCAGGCAGACGACTAAGATCCCCGCCATGCCCCCCTACGAGCCGTCCGCCTACCCGCCGTTCGCCGTGACCGTCGACCTGGTCGTGCTCACCGTGCGCCGGCACGCTCTGAGCGCCCTGATCGTCCGCCGCGGCGAGGCCCCTTTCCAGGGCCGGTGGGCGCTGCCCGGCGGCTTCGTACGCGAGGAGGAGGACCTGAGCGAGGCGGCGGCCCGCGAACTCGCGGAGGAGACCGGCCTGCACGCGCACGGTCCGGTGGAGGAGGACACTCCCGCGCACGCCGCGCACCTCGAACAGCTCGCCACCTACGGCGATCCCAAGCGCGACCCGCGGATGCGCGTGGTGAGCGTCGCCCACCTGGTGCTGGCCCCGGACCTGCCCGCGCCGCGCCCCGGCGGAGACGTCGGCGGCGCCCGCTGGGCGCCGGTCGAGACCCTGGTCGGGCCCGCGGACGACGACGAGGAGCACCCGCCGCTGGCCTTCGACCACCGCCGGATCCTGGCCGACGGAGTGGAGCGGGCCCGGTCGAAGATCGAGTACTCGTCGCTGGCCACGGCGTTCTGCCCGCAGGAGTTCACGGTCGGGGAGCTGCGCCGGGTCTACGAGGCCGTGTGGGGCGTCGCCCTCGACCCGCGCAACTTCCACCGCAAGGTCACGGGCACCCCCGGCTTCCTGCTGCCCACCGGTGGCACCACCACCCGCCAGGGCGGCCGTCCCGCGCAGCTCTTCCAGGCCGGCGGCGCCACGATCCTCAACCCCCCGATGCTGCGCCCCGAGGTCTGACCACCGCGCTCGCGTCCCCTTCCCACCGCACCCGGGCAGCCGCCGGGGCCGGTCCGCCAGGGCGCGTCCGTCCGGACATACGAGTCGTACGAGCACACATCCGCGACGCCGCACCGCGCCCCGAGTGAATCCCGCTCCGGGCGCGCCTCCTGCGCAATCATCCCTATATGTCGGATATCAACCGATTTTGGGAGGTGCGGTGATCCAGGCCATCGGACTCACGAGCAGGCCCCGCGGCGGCCGTCCGCCGGCCGTGCGCGACCTCACGTTCGAGGCCGCGGA
>NZ_JACBXC010001591.1 GCF_013870535.1 Streptomyces phytophilus
CCCCCAGCCGGCCCGCGGCGGGGGTGCCCAGCGCGGACTTGCCGTAGTACGCGGCGCCCGACGCCGACACGCCCTGGCTGCCGCTGTCGAGCTGGAGCAGGGTGCCGTCGTAGGCGTCCTCGCCGATCACGCCGATGACGAGGTCCGCCCGCCCGTACCCGGACAGGTCCGCCAGCACCGCGGACGAGCCGAGCCGGTCGCCCTTCTCGCTGACCCCGCTGATCCCCGCGGTGTCCTGGTGGTACGCCTTCGGCGAACCGGACGCCGTCGACAGCCCCGCGGAGCCGCCGCGCAGCAGCAGGGACGTGCCGGCGTCGGCGCGGTTGGCGCCGTCGCGCGTCATGTCCTCGCGGTAGACGCCGGCGAGGACGTCGGCGTAGCCGTTGGCGTCCACGTCGCCGACCGCGACGGAGAAGCCCATCGCGTCGCCGGCCTCGGACGCGCCCGGCACCGAGCCGGTGCCCTGGTGGACGATCTGCTTGCCGGTGGCGGTCAGCCCGTTCGCGGAGCCCTTCAGCAGCGTGATCTGGCCGCCGGTGTTCGCCGCGGACTCGCCCGCGAAGGGCTGGCCGACGACGAGGTCGGCGTAGCCGTCGCCGGTGACGTCCCCGGTGGCCACCGAGCGGCCGCCCGGCACCCCGAGGTTCGCGGTGGTGTCCAGCCCGACCGAGGTGCCGCGCAGGATGTCCAGGCGCGCCTTGCCGCTCGGGTCGCGGTAGGTGATCGCCGCGTCGTCGTAGCCGTCGCGGTCGAAGTCGCCCACGGCGGCGTCCTGGTAGCCCACCTTCTCGTACGGGAACGAGTCCTCGCGGCCGTTGCCGTTCAGGTCGTGCGTGGCCCACGCCTCGGCGCCGACGCCGAGCACCTCGTCGCGGCCGTCGCCGTCGAAGTCGCCGGCGGCGACCGCCGAGCCGAACTTGGCGCCGGTCGGCGAGAAGCCGTCGCCGAGGACGAGGTTGCGGCCGGAGTCCAGCCCCGGGCCGTACAGGACGGTGATCACGCCGGCGTCGGCGTGGCCGGTGGCGTCGTCCTTGTCCGGGGCGCCGACGAGGAGGTCGGCGATGCCGTCGTTGTTGACGTCGCCCCACTCGGTGTCGGTGCCCCAGGCGTCGCCGGCCGCGGCCGTGCCGGGCACGCCGGTGCTGTTCTGGGTGATGCTGCGCTTGGCGCCCGCCACGGGGCCGTTCTCGCC
>NZ_JACBXC010001592.1 GCF_013870535.1 Streptomyces phytophilus
CGCGACGAGACCGCCGAGGACGAGCGCGATGCACGTACGCGACAACTGACGGGATGCATGGCGGGGCGCGTGGGGCGTGGGCATGTCTCTCCCGGAGGTGGGGGGACTCCACGTCTACCAACCGCCCGGTGACACAGCGGTCACTCCTGGGGCGCGAGGGGGCGGGTCGAGGGCTTGGCCACGCCCGGGACGCCTGCCCGAATTAGGCTGATATGCGTGCCACAACGCATCCTGCACGCCGTCGCCGCCGAGGACGCCCCGCTCCGCGCCGCCCTGCGCCGGCTGCGCACCACAGAGGACGTACCCGCCGCGTTCCCGCCCGAGGTGCTCGCCGAGGCCGACCGCGCCGCGAAGGCCCCCCGCCTGCCCGAACGGGACGCGACCGACATCCCCCTCTACACCGTCGACCCGCCCGGCTCCCGCGATCTGGACCAGGCCCTCCACCTCGCGCGCCGGGGCGGCGGCGGGTTCCGTATCCACTACGCCATCGCCGACGTCGCCGCGTTCGTGACCCCCGGAGGGGCCCTCGACGCCGAGGCCCGCCGCCGCGTCACGACGCTCTACTTCCCCGACACCCGCGTGCTCCTGCACCCCGGGCAGCTCTCCGAGGGCGCCGCAAGCCTGCTGCCCGACCAGCCGGCCCCCGCGCTGCTGTGGGAGATCGACCTGGACTCCAGCGGCCAGATCGCCGAGGCCAGGGTCGCCCGCGCGCTGGTACGCAGCCGGGCGCGGCTCGACTACGGCGGCGTGCAGCAGACCATCGACGAGGGCACGGCGGAGGAGCCGGTGGCGCTGCTGCGCGACGTCGGGCTGCTGCGCGAGGAGCTGGAGCGCGAACGCGGCGGGATCTCGCTCGGCGTACCGGAGCAGGAGGTGGTGCAGCGGGCCGACGGCTACACGCTGGAGTACAGCGCGCCGCTGCCCGCCCACGGCTGGAACGCGCAGGTGTCCCTGCTCACCGGTATGGCCGCCGCGGAGCTGATGCTCGCCTCCGGCACCGGCATCCTGCGCACGCTGCCGCCCTCGCGGCGCCCCGCGCTGACGTACCTGCACCGGGTGGCCCGCGCGCTCGGCGTCGACTGGCCGGAGGGCCTGGACTACCCCGAGCTGCTCCGCTCCCTCAACCCGCAGATGGCCAACCACGCGGCGTTCCTCCAGGAGTGCACCGCGCTGCTGCGCGGCGCCGGGTAC
>NZ_JACBXC010001593.1 GCF_013870535.1 Streptomyces phytophilus
CGCCTGGCCGTACGGGGCCCAGGTCGCCGTGGGCAACTCGCTGTTCGAGCTGGTGCGTTACGCCCCGCCGGACGCCGCCGTCGCCGTCTCGGACGACGGCGCCGGACTCGACTACAACCGCCCGCCGCGCCTGCTGCCGCCCGACCGCGAGACCCGCTTCAAGCTGCCCGCGCCGCCCAAGGAGGGCCAGGCCCGGCCGCTGCCGTGGCTGATGGCGCTGATGCCGGCCGTCATGGGCGTGACGATGTGCCTCGTCATGGGCCGCTGGTACTACCTGCTGATGGCGTTCATGAGCCCGATCATCATGATCGGCAACTACTTCATGGACAAGAAGCACGGCCGCAAGTCCCATGTGAAGGCCGTCGCCGAGTACAAGGAGCACAAGGCCCGGATCGAGAAGGACGCCCGCGACGCCCTCGTCGCCGAGCGCAACGAGCGGCGGCTGGGCGGCCCCGACCCCGCCCTGCTGCTGTCCACCGCCACCGGTCCGCGCACCCGGCTGTGGGAGCGGCGCCGTACCGACGCGGACCATCTGCTGATCCGCTTCGGCACCGCGGAGCTGGACTCCGAGGTCCTGCTGGAGGACCCCGAGCAGGACGAGCACCGCCGCCAGGTGCTGTGGAAGATCCGGGACGCGCCGGTCACCGTGCCGCTGCGGCAGGCCGGCGTCCTCGGCATCGCCGGCGCCGGCGACACCCCGCGCTCCCTCGGCCGCTGGGCCGTCGCGCAGGCCGCCGTCCTGCACAGCCCGCTGGACGTCCAGTTCTACGTGCTGACAGAGCCCGGCGGCCAGGCCGGCTGGGACTGGACGCGCTGGCTGCCGCACTCCCGCCCGCCCGGGGAGTACGACACCAACGCGCTGGTCGGCACCGACACTGAGACCGTCGCCGCCCGTATCGCCGAGCTGACCCAGCTGCTCGACGCCCGGCAGAAGGCCGCCAAGGACCAGCGGGCCAGCGGGCCGACGTCGTTCAAGGACCCCGACATCGTCATCGTCTTCGACGGCTCGCGCCGGCTGCGGTCGCTGCCCGGCGTGGTGCGGCTGCTGCGCGAGGGCCCCGCGGTGTCGATGTTCGCCATCTGCCTCGACTCCGAGGACCGCTTCCTGCCCGGCGAGTGCCAGGCGATCGTCGTCGCCGAGCCCAAGCCGGAGGAGCACGACCCGCGGGCCGCCGCCGCGCAGGGCAT
>NZ_JACBXC010001594.1 GCF_013870535.1 Streptomyces phytophilus
TGTGGCTCCGTGTCACTTCTGGGCCCCTTGAAGGCGGGCGCTACGGTGTCGCCGGGGCGCATGCCCGGCGCTCCAGTGCGATCTGCGTGAGTTCGTCGATGTCGAACTCCTGGCGGCAGTTCGGCGCACCGTAGCGGGTGATCTTCCCCCGGCTGGCCCACTTGCGGATGGTCGCCTCGGGCACTCCCACGGCGAGCGCGGCCACGTTCGTGGGGACGAGCCTGTGGCGTGGCGGTCGTGTCATGCGCTGACATCCTTTCGCTGCCGCTCCATGAGGTGCCTCAGATTCAGCCACTCGTGCAGTTCCCACGAGTGCCCGGCAGAGCACTCGATGTTTCTTCTCACCGTGCTCTGGGTGCTTTTCGGGTACATGCTTATCGTCCCGCTGCAGTCGTCGACGACGCACTGCCGGATGATCGTGCGCGGGGCGCTGGAAGCGGGGTCGATGATCCCGCGGAGTTCCGCGACGAACCGGTCCGCCTCGTCGGCGAATTCACCGGCCGGCGGCTGCGCGAGAAGCCACTTCAGATGCCGTGCCAGAAACCGGGAGAGCTCCGCGACGGAACGGCCCGGAAGGCCCGTCCCGTGCTGTTCCGCGACGATTTCCGCCCAGGACTCCAGTGTCGCGAGTATGTGGTGGCGGGAGTCGAGTACCGAGATGTTCAGGTGGTCCCGTGTGCGGCTGCCGGAAATCTTCGTGGGACTGATCTGCCGGGACAGCGGCGACACATGGTGCAGGCATTCCTGGTAGAGGCCGGGGAGCGTGCGCAGGTTGCGCTCCACCTGGCGGACGCACGGCGTACACAGGACGGACCCGGCGGCAGCACGGCTTTCACGGGTGTGATCCCTGGGGCACGGGTGAACCTTCATGGAACCTCCTTGAGGCGGCTCGCCCTCCGCAATCGCGAGGATGCGCATGTCGATGCCATGCCGATTGCGGCAATCAGTGCGGCGTTCCTTTCACTGTCCCGTTCCTGCCGGTGCTCTACCGGTCGAGCCAGGACCGGCAACACTCGACGGCAAACCTACCGACGGGCGCTGGAGTCCCGATACAGACTCGTTCGCGGCTCGGTGGTGGGTGGTAATGGCCCTGTCCTCAAGCCGTTTTCCACCCGTGTCCGAGCCCTGATCGAAAACCCCCGCGACATCCCCGGGCCGGGCGCCTGCGCCCCAGGTGACCGGGCAGTA
>NZ_JACBXC010001595.1 GCF_013870535.1 Streptomyces phytophilus
GTACGCGAGCCGCCCCCCGCCGTCGGCGTCGCCGCGGGCGGCGAGGTCGCGGGTGGCGAGGACGAGGCGTACCGCGTACTGCGCGAGCGCGTGGTGGACGAACACCTCGTCGGCGCGCCGCTGGAGGGCGGCGAGGGTGTGCGGCGCGAGCACCCGCCGGGCGGTGGGCGGATCGACGCTCATCCGGTAGAGGATCGCCAGTTCCTCGTCCTCGGTGGGCGCGGCGACGTCGACCTTGAGCAGGAAGCGGTCGCGCTGGGCCTCCGGCAGCTGGTAGACGCCCTCGGACTCGACGGGGTTCTGGGTGGCCAGGACGAGGAACGGCTCGGGCATGGGGATGGTCCGGCCGCCGATGCTGACCTGCCGCTCGGCCATGACTTCGAGCAGCGCGGACTGGACCTTGGCGGGGGCGCGGTTGATCTCGTCGGCGAGGACGAAGTTGGCGGCGACCGGCCCGGGTTCGATGCCGAACGTCTCGCTGGAGGGCCGGTAGATGCGGGTGCCGGTGATGTCGGACGGCACCAGGTCGGGGGTGAACTGGATGCGGTGGAACGTGCCGCCCGACACGGTGGCGAGCGTGGCCGCCGCCAGCGTCTTGGCGACGCCGGGCACGCCCTGGAGCAGGCAGTGCCCGCGGGCCAGCACGGCGGTCAGCAGCCGCTCCACCATCCGGTCCTGGCCGACGATCACCCGCTTGACCTCGAAGAGTGCCTGTTCCAGGAGCGCGGTCCCGGGGCCCGGTGCGGCGGGCCCCGGGACCGCCCCGGTGGTGGCGGTGGTGGTCACAGGTCGCCCGCGTTCTCGGCGGCGCCCGAGGGCGCCTGCGAACCGCCCTTGTCCGGGCAGTCCTTGTGCGTACCGGTCCGGGCGGCGCCGGTCCGCTCGCGGTCCTCGTTGACCACGAGCCGCACCTCGGGTTCGCCGCCACCGCTGTCGAGCGCGGCGGACGCGCCCGTGGCCAGGCCGGCGACGGCGAACACGGCGGCACCGGCGACCGAGAGCCTGCGTATACGACGGGACATCGGGGTCTCCTCCGTCAGACGACTGCGTTACCGCATGTCATCACCGGGAGGCGAAAATCCCCTTAAAGCCGCGGAGCCGCGGTCCCGCGCCGCTCGCAGCGGGGCGGGCGGGAGGTCGGCGGCGGGCCTACGACCACGGCGTGGCGGCGCGCCGCTGCCAGTAGT
>NZ_JACBXC010001596.1 GCF_013870535.1 Streptomyces phytophilus
GCCACGAGCGGGCGCGGGCGATCATCGCCGCGGCGGCGGAGTCCGACGGCACGGCGGGGGAGCGGCTGGCGCGCGCCGTACGGGCCTTCGCGCGCTGGCACGCGGAGCACCACACGACGGCGCGCGTGGTGCAGTACGAGCTGGCGGCGCTCGGCGCGGAGCACTACGCGGAGATCGTCGCGCTGCGGCGGGACATCGACCGGCTGGTGCGGGGGATCATCGAGGACGGCGTGCGGGACGGCGTGTTCGCGGTGGCCGACGTGCCGGGGACGGCCCTGGCGGTGCTGTCGCTGTGCGTGGACGTGGCCCGGTGGTTCAGCGCGGCGGGCAGCAGGCCGCCGGAGGAGGTGGGGTCGCTGTACGCGGACCTGGTCGGCCGGATGGTGGCGGCACCGGGCGCGCGGGACGCCCGGCGGCACGGGCCTCAGAAGTAGTAGCGGACCACGGACTCCGCGACGCACACGGGCTTCTCGCCGCCCTCGCGCTCGACCGTGTACCGCACGGCGAGCTGCACGCCGTCCGCGACCTCGGTGACGTCCGCGATCGTGGCGGACGCCCGCAGCCGGGAGCCGACGGGGACGGGAGCGGGGAAACGCACCTTGTTCGTGCCGTAGTTGACGCCCATGCGGACGCCCGCGACGTCGATGAGCTGCGGGCCGAAGAGCGGCAGCAGCGAGAGCGTGAGGTAGCCGTGGGCGATGGTCCCGCCGAAGGGGCCGCCGGCGGCCCGTTCCGGGTCGACGTGGATCCACTGGTGGTCGCCGGTGGCCTCGGCGAACAGGTCGATGCGCCGCTGGTCGACCTCCACCCAGTCGGTGTGCCCCAGTTGCTCGCCCACCGCGCCCTTCAGCTCGTCGACCGAGGTGAACGTGCGGGGCTCTGCCATGGCGTGCCTCCCGGGGCGGGCGAGGGCGGACGGGGGTGTGCGTCGGTGCGTCGGGATGGACTAAGCGACTGCTTAGCATGGTCGCGGCGCGGATCCCTGTCAACGGCCCCGCACCCGCGCCCGCGTCGCCGTCACGGCGCCCCGGCGCCCGACGGGCCGGACCGCAGCGCGGCGGCGGCCGCGACCAGCGCCGCGTTCCCGGGGGCGGGCGAGCCGTCGGGGAGCACGAGCGTGTCCTCCAGCCCGATACGGGCCGCCATGCCCAGCCCCGCGGCGAGCCGCAGCACCGGCCAGGCGCCG
>NZ_JACBXC010001597.1 GCF_013870535.1 Streptomyces phytophilus
GAGCGGGCCCGGGCCGAGCGCGAGCAGGAGCTGGGCCGGCAGCGCCGGCTCTCCCGCGAGCTGGCCGGCGAACTGGACAAGCTGACCGACTCCGTGCACCGCGGCGAGGTGCTGGGCGCCGAGAAGCGGCTGCGCATCGAGCAGTTGGAGGGCCGGGCGCTGGAGGAGCTGGGCGTCGAGCCGGCTGACCTGGTGGCGGAGTACGGTCCCGACCAGCCCGTGCCGCCGTCGCTGCCCGCGGAGGGCGAGGAGCTGCCCGAGGACCCCGGGCACCCGCGCAACCTGCCGCGGCCGTACGTGCGCGGCGAGCAGGAGAAGCGGCTGAAGGCCGCGGAGCGCGCGTACACCAGGCTCGGGAAGGTCAACCCGCTGGCGCTGGAGGAGTTCGCGGCGCTGGAGGAGCGGCACAAGTTCCTCACCGAGCAGCTCGACGACCTCAAGCGCACCCGCGCCGACCTGCTGGACGTGGTCAAGGAGGTCGACGCGCGCGTCGAGCAGGTCTTCACCGACGCCTTCCACGACACCGCCCGCGAGTTCGAGGGCGTCTTCTCCCGCCTCTTCCCCGGAGGCGAGGGCCGGCTGGTCCTCACCGACCCGGACGACATGCTGAACACCGGCGTGGAGGTGGAGGCCCGCCCGCCGGGCAAGAAGGTCAAGCGGCTGTCGCTGCTGTCCGGCGGCGAGCGGTCGCTGACGGCGGTGGCGATGCTGGTGGCGATCTTCATGGCCCGGCCGAGCCCGTTCTACGTGATGGACGAGGTCGAGGCCGCGCTCGACGACACCAACCTGCAGCGCCTGGTCCGGCTGATGCAGGAGCTGCAGCACACCTCGCAGCTCATCGTGATCACGCACCAGAAGCGCACGATGGAGGTCGCCGACGTCCTCTACGGCGTCTCGATGCAGGGCGACGGCGTCTCCAAGGTGATCAGCCAGCGGCTCAACTGAACGAGCCGTCCCGCCGCCCGGAGGGCCGGAAGCGGGCGGGGTGCCGCGAACGCGGCGCGGGCGGGCGATACTGGTGGGCGTTATGGACATCATCCTCATCGTCATCGCCATCGCCGTCGTCGCACTCCTCGCCGCGGGCGGCCTGGTCGTCGGCTCCCGCCGCCGGAAGCAGGTACCCCCCCCGCCGCCGTCGCCCGGCCCCCGGACCCCCGCAGAGCCGCAGGTCGGCGAGGAGGCGG
>NZ_JACBXC010001598.1 GCF_013870535.1 Streptomyces phytophilus
GTGGGCGGCGGCGAGGGCGAAGGTGCCGTTGTCGGTCAGCTCGCCGAAGGGCTGTTCGGCGACGGGGGTGTCGGTGAAGCGGATGCGGTCGACGTTGAGGTGGCCCCAGCCGCCGGTCGACTCGTCCACGATCTCGATGGTCGCCCGCTTGCCCTCGTGGGCGCCGACGTCGTACGCGCGCGGGGCCATCGGCTCGGCGTTGCGGCCGGTGAAGGAGGCGACGGTCGCGCCGTCCACGACGACGTTGACGCACGTCCTGCCGGCCTGGCTGCCGCCGCCGATGCCGACGGCGACGTAGCGGCGCTCGATGGTGAACGGCTCGCTGACCAGCTTGCCCTGGTGGCCGTCGGCCGCGGCGGCGTCGCCGCCGCCACGGAAGTGGTGGGAGGTGACGAAGCGGGTGCCGGAGACGCCGAGGTCGCCGAAGCGCTTGAAGTAGTCCGGGCACTCGGCCTCGGTGACGGGGCCGGCGCCGAAGGCGGTGCCGGTGACGGTCCAGCCGGCGTAGTCGGTGCGCTCCCAGTCCTCGAAAACGATTTCCTCACGCGGCGGTTCGGGGAGCGTGCCCTCGCGGGCGCCGAACTGCACGCCGACGGCGTCGCCCTCGAAGGGGGCGGCGGTGAGGGTGACCGGCTGGGCCGTGCGGCTGCGCAGGCAGACGGGGTTCTCGGCGAAGCCGAGGAGTTCGGCGGTCAGAGTGCGGCTGCCGGTGTTGCGCAGCTCGTACTCCAGGACCGTGACGGGCAGCGAGGAGTCGTCGACGGCGGTGGGGACGAAGGGGGAGTACGCGTCGAGGGTGACGGCGAGCGGGACGCCGGGGTCGGCGTACGAGACGGTGCCGACGGGGTAGCGCCCGCGGAAGACGACGTCCTCGAAGCCCGTGCCGTCCAGGGCCCGGGTCCCGCCGGGGCCCTTCTCCGGCTGCCACCGCAGGGCGAACCCGGTGGCGAACGGCGCGGTGACCGGCAGCGGTTCGGCGTAGTGCAGCCCCTGCCAGTCGGCGCCGCCGTACGGGAAGCTGTCGGGGTTGTCGACCTCCCAGAGCCACAGCCGCCCGTCCCCGGCGAGGTAGACCTGCCCGGCCGCCACCCCGCCCACGGGCATGCCGATGTTCGCGAGCGCCTCCCCCCGGTACGCGGTCCCGTCCCCCCGCCGCCGCAGTTCCTTGAACCACCCGGCTTCCA
>NZ_JACBXC010001599.1 GCF_013870535.1 Streptomyces phytophilus
GGGGTGCGCGTGGACGGCCATCAGCCGCAGGTCATCGCTCACAGATTCAATCCTGGGCCGGCGCCGAGGGGTGCCGGGCCGCGGGGCACGTAGAAGTCGCAGGTCAGCGGCTTGTCGATGCGATGGTCAGGGATCCGTCGGTGCTCACCACGTCGCCCGTACCTGTCTGATGATCCGGCGCCGCAGCCGCGCCCTGCGGCTGCCGTCGGGGTAGAGCCGGAGCCGGTGCAACTCCCAGTGCCCGTACTCGGCTTGGTCGGTCAGGAGCCTCGCCGCAGCGGCCCGTGAGACTCCCCGCGGCACATAGACATCACGAAACTCGTATTCCGGCATCGCATCCATTGTGCGGAAAGTGCCTCGCTCCGGATAGCGTCTGCACTATGTCTGATGCTGCGCAGCCCACGGCTGCCGAGGTACGCGCCGCCGCGTCGGTGCTGAAAGCCGCGATCGACCGCCACCTCGAAGCGGTCGAGCGCCGGTCCGGCGAGGAGGGCTCTGCCGTCTATGCCGCCTTCGAGGAGCTGGCAGCGGCAGCCGAGGCGTACGACGAGGTGTTGTACGAGGTCCACGACGAAGTGACCCCCTTCGAGATCCCCAGCAGCGACACGCTGCCCGCCTACACCGGGCCGGACGAGCCGGGGGCGCTCAGCGTCCTCATCCGCCGGGACTACACCGTGGCGGAGCCGCACCGGCTGCTGGCTCAGGCACAGCGCATCGCCGACCTCGACCCGGATGTCGCGGGCGGGGACGACGCCGAGGACCGGGAGGCCGTGGGCAGCAGCCTGACGGCGGCGGTCGGGGTGCTCTTCGGCGAGTTCGAACCGGACGAGATCGCCTCGCGGCACCGGGAGTTCGGCCTCTCCGAGGGCGACTCCGCGGTGTGGGTGGCGGCGGCGGAGGAGCCGGCGGAGCCGGGGGAGTGGCTCTCGGCGCCGTTCGACCAGGTCGACCCGGAGCTGGTCATCTGCCGCTTCGACGTCAGCGCGTCGTTCGAGGACGAGCTGGACTTCGACGCCGAGGACGAGGCGGACATCGACGACGACGCGGACGGCGCGGAGCGGGAGGGCGGCCGGGTGGTCGACGCTCTCGACGAGCTGGACGACGGCGACGACGAGCTGGAGCGGGTGGACACGAGCCGCTGAGCGCGGCGTGGCGGGGCCCGGCGCGGACGCGTCGGGCCCTTT
>NZ_JACBXC010000016.1 GCF_013870535.1 Streptomyces phytophilus
GCCGGAGGTGTCCGTACCGTCCGCGGGCCTGGTGCCGAGCTGTTCTCCGTTGTCACCCATGTCTTCCATGCCGACAACGCTAGGAACGGCCAGGACGCCCCACCATGGCCCTGCCCGCCCGGCCGACGGTGTACCTGCCGACACCACCGGCCCGCGACCCACGCCGGAACGTCTATTCCAGTTTGTTCAGGTATGCCTGCCCCTTTCTCTTACCCGTCCTGCGGGTCCGCGTGATGTCCAGGAGCTTCGGGTGGACTTGCGCTTTCCCATCGAAGGCGAGTTCCCACATCATCCGGCCGAAGGAAGGCGTGAACTTGGCAGCCCAGCCCCCCGCGCACACCACGTAGTGATCACGCCACGCGCGCTTGCCGGCCGTGTCGGGATCCTCACCCGCCGCCGTACGCGGGAGGCGGCCGAGGACGCTCATGTAGTCGTCGAAGGCGGCGTGCAGGCAGACCCCGGAGAAGGCGGGCTGCGGATCGATCCCCACGCAGTGCTCCTTGACGAAGCGTGACGCGTAGCCGACGTCGACCGTGGTCGCCACCTGGCCAAGACCTTCTGCGCGGCGTTGTTTGAGTTCCTTGAGTGTCAGCCGGTTCATGGTGGCGTCCTCCCAGCCCAGCTTGACCATGTTGTCCGGGCCCCACGGCACCGAGGGAAAGCCGTAGAACAGATTGGACCGGCCGGTCTCCTCGTCCTCCGTGGCGAACTGGACCCACATCTTCGGGAACTGCTCCGGCGGGACCGTGTCGGGGTCGGTCGCGAAGTACTCGTAGACCATCTCCCAGACCTCGTAGTCGAGTTCGAGGCCGAGATGCTTCAGAATGTCGTTGGTCCACACGCCACAGGTGATGATGCACTTGTCGGCCGTCAGCTCCTGGCCGCCCTTGGGCACCCCGGACCCGCGGACCTTCACCCGCACCGCGGGGTCGCTCTTCCTCTTCGGCGTGTGCACCTCGTACACCTCGGCGTTGTCGAGGAAGAGCGAGCCGTGCCTGCCGTCGGCGAGCCGCCGCAGCGCGCGCAGCGTCTCCGGCACGTTGATGACACCGCAGTCGTCGTTCTCGTACCCGATCCACCGGTCGCCCGGAACGAGGTTCCGCAGGTTCTTGAGGTTGTATTTCTTCTCGACCTGCTTCATCGACACGTCTGTGACCTGCTTATTGCCCTTCTTGAGATTCTCCCTCGGCTTTTTTAGATCACCCTGAGCCGCGGTGCCGTAGTGTTCGTCGCCGAAGTTCGCCTGCCCGGTCAGCCGGAGGAGTTCCACGCTCTTGCCGATGTCCTGCCCGTACTCCTCCTCCAGTTCCTGCCAGAGGTCTTTTGCCTGGTACGCCAGGACTTGCAGTTCGTACTCCGTGTACATCGTGCGGAACATCCGGATGAGGTCTCCGGAACTGCCGGACTGGTTGTAGAAGTTGGAGCGTTCGATCACCGCGACCCGCTTCCCCTCCCGGGCGCAGTTGTAGGCGGCGGACAGGCCGAGAAGCCCGCCCCCGATGACGATCACATCAAAACGAAGGGGCTTTTTCTTCCGGCCGTCGGCGGTTGCCATTGATGCGACTCCTTCCCTCGAACTCCTTTTCGGGGCAACGGTACGCAGCCTTTTGCCGCACCGGCCCGCAGCCGGATCTGTGTTCCGCCGCGGTCCGCGAAAAACACCTGAATGGAAGGCAACATGTTCATGTCGGGACAGGGAGTCCGGCGATGAACTCCGCCGGGCGGACCTGTCGGCCCCCGGTGACTGCGAGAACCGAGGAAAGAGGTACCCGACATGAGCCCCGGCAGCATGCGGGTCGGCATGTACTCCTTCGACTGCGCCGACGCGGCCGCCCTGGCCGGCTTCTGGGCCCCGTGCTGGAGCGGCCGGTCGACGAGGGCGCGACGTCCGCGCTGGCGACGATCGGCTTCGCCGACACCGCCCTGACGTGGCTGTTCCACCGGCCCGCCGACGATCTCCCCACCGGGGCCACGAGGCTCCTACTGCGCCTCGTCGGGGTCGAAACGGTACGAGCGATACAGGACGCTCTGTTCCAGGGACAGGCGTACGGGCACGGTCGCGTACATTGCCCGGAGACGATCGCTACGAAGGCGTCGGCGTGCCGCTGGCCACTGGGCCGTCTGGGGCGCGGCTGTTGGCTTCACCGCGTGGGCGACGCGTGGTCAGCAGCGCGCGGAGATATGCGTTGTGCGCTCGCAGCAGCCGGACTGCGCGGTCTGTGCCGTCGTTCAGGAACGGCAACACCGCGAGGGCGGGGAAGGCCACGGCGAGGGCGACGAACAGGGCTGGGGCGAGGATTGCGACAAGCAGCACACGCTGGAGCGAGCCGATCGGAGGCAGAAGGAAGGTCATGCCTCCAGCACAGCCCACCCGGCCGCCGGCGACGTCATGCCGCGAACGAGCCCGTACCGAACCGAGCTGCACCGAACACCGCCGAACGCCGCCGAACAGCGCTGGTGCACCCGGCTCTTCCCTATCCTGTTCGGCATACGCCAGGAGGTGACGGGTGGTCGATCGCGGCGCCGTACAGGGCAGCGCCGCTTTATCGGGGGAGGACTTCGGGCGGCGGCTGGCCGGCTTCGCCGCCGACCTGAAGGCGCTGCGGATCGAGTGCGGCAACCTGCCTTTGCGGGAGATCGCCCGGCGCGCTCCCCGGCACCGGCCCCTATCGGCCGCGGCAGTCAGCGAGGCGCTGAACGGCAAGCGGCTACCGCGCCTCGACTTCCTGATGGCACTGGTGCGGACGCTGCCGGCCCACGACCCCGAGGGCCGCCCGCATCCGCTCGGACGGGACGACCCGCGCCTGTAGGTCTGGCGTACGCGCCGGCGCGACCTGGAGTTTCTGCGCACGACGCAGTCGCCTGCGGCCCGCGGGCCTGCCGCCCCTGAGCACCTCGATCCGCCGGTCCCGGCGCGCGCTGTTGCCCCCGCCTGGCCTGCCCCGGCATTCGCCGACGCTCGCGCTGCCGCGGCGGAGAAGACTGCGCCCCGCGTCTTCTGCGGCGAGCAGAGCCGCGGCGCGCAATCCGTGGCGTTCTCGCCCGACGGGCGCTTCCTTGCCACCGCGAACGACGGTCAGTGGGTGCGGCTGTGGGTCGTGGCGACCGGTGAGCCCGCAGGTGTCCCCCTCATCGAGCACAGGCAGGGGACCAGGTCCGTGGCGTTCTCCCCAGGCGGCCGGCTGCTGGCGACGGCGTGCCGCGGCGGTAGCGTAAGGCTGTGGGATGCCCCCATGGGTGCACCCGTCGGTAAGTACCTGTTTCTAAGCCTCGGTGAGCGTCTGACCAGATCAGAAATCGAACGGGGTCGGTGGTGTGACCTTCTGGCGGGTGGGTCCGTAGGCAGGGTGCGGGTCTGCTGCGCCATATAGCGGCGGCAGTCGTGCTGCTGATCGTGATCGGCTGCGACAGCGGGAGCGGGGACGACGCCGAACCTCGCTCAACACGCTGGCAGCTCGCCTACGTCACCGCGTCCCGTGACGAAGCCGTGACGGACATCGCTGCCGCTTCGGAGAACGAAGGATGGGCGGTGGGTAGAAAATCGCGCCCCTTTGAAGACGGAACCGGGCCTGGGAGACCGGGTCCCGGGCGAGCTCCGGCAGCAGCGTCTTGACCGCCACCGTGCGCCCCAGCCGTGTGTCGCGCCCCAGGTGGACCTCGGCCATCCCACCGCGTCCCAGGGGCCTCAGCAGCTCGTACCGGTCCGCGAAGCAGTGCCGCGCATCCATGTGTGGCGAATCCCCGGTACGTCCCTTGGTCGTGGTCCTGGCCATGCGCTGTGGGCACCGCGAATGTCCTGGGGGTGAAGTTACCGGAAGCCACCGGGAGTTCAGGCCCGTTTGCGGCTGCCGCCGTCCCTCGCGGCCGTCGCCCGGGCGAGCGGCTCCGGAGGACGGCCTCACGGCGGCGCGGCCGAAGGCGGTGCGTCGGCATGGGGAACCCCGTGCGCATACGGCGGGCCCCGGTTGCGGGGCCCGACCACGAGCCCTGCCCGGTCAGGCTGGGTGTCACGCTGCCGCGGCGGTCATGCAAGCGGGGGAAGTCCCGGCCGGGTGAGCCGTTGCTGAAGTCCGTACGTCAGCCGGCTCGTCGAGTCCGTGAACAGCGCCCTCAAGGGGACGGCTCGCTCCGTGGCCGCGGCGGACTCGGTGGGATGGGCGGGCTTCACTCCGGCGGTCGTGCCGAGGCCAGTGGCACGGTCGAGAGGGTGAAGGGGAGCGACTCCGGCGGGAGTCCGGCGCTCCAGCGGTTGTACTGGCTGTTGACGACCAGGGCCCGGTCACCGGGGAGGGTGATCGAGCTGGGGTGGAGGAACCCGCCGGGCGGGACGAGCGCACCCGCGAGACGGCCGCTTGCCAGATCGGGGGAGAGCCGGATGACGGTGACCTGCGGGGTGAGTCCGGGGGGAATCGTGGAGGTTGCCCTGGACGACGTAGAGGTGGCCGTCGCGGAAGGCCAGTCCGTCGCCGTTGGGCAGCAGTTCGCCGCCGAGGTCGACCTCGTGCGATTGCCGGGTGGCCCGGTCGATGCGCCAGAGTTGGCCGGTGGCGCTGTTGACGGTGAGCAGGTGGCGGTCGATGCAGATGATGCCGTTGAGGTTGTGCCGGCCGTCGACCCAGTCGATGGGGGTGGTGGAGACGTCCAGCCAGCGCTCCAGCCGCCACGAACTGCCCGTGCGGCTGAGCTGGTAGATCATCGGCCGGAAGGAGTCGGTGGCGTAGGAGGTGCCGTCGGGCGCCGCGGCGATCTCGTTCAGGAAGCCGCCCTCGACGCCGTGCAGGAGGGCGAGCAGGGTGGCATCCGCCGGGTCGTACACGTGCAGCGTGCCGCTGTCCGCACCGCCGACGAGGAGGCGGCCGGCGGCATCGACGGTCATGCCGGAGGTGACGGCGCGTCCATCGGCGCCGTGGGGCGACCACGGGCGCAGGGTGGGCACGGTGAGGTGGCCGCGGAAGAGCGTGCCGTCCTCGGCGCTGCCGACGTAGATGTGGCGGGTGCGCGGGTCGTAGGCGTGACCGGTGGGGAAGGCCCGGTCTCCAGGGACCACGTAGGTCTCGGGCAGCCCGGCGAGGCGCGGAGCGGCGGTCGCCGGCCTGTTCCGTGCGGCGGTGGCCGCTGTTGCGGCGGTGATGGCGGTGGCGGTCAGCAGGGCCCGCCGGGACATGGGCTGGTGTCCCATGACGACTCCTTCTCGTTCGTCGTGCTCGGGGCGTTGTCCGGTCATCGTGACCGGGCGCGCCGTGCGCTCCAGCACCCCGCTGTTCCAGGGGACCGCCAGGACCACCCGGGCGCCGGGTTGTTCGGCGATGATGAGCTGATGACTCGGCGCACGGACCTTCGAGAGTTCCTTTCCTCCCGCCGCGCCCGGCTGCGCCCGGAGGATGTCGGCCTCGCCCCGGGCGGAGGGCTGCGGCGAGTGCCCGGGCTTCGCCGCGAGGAACTGGCCTTCCTGGCGGGGATCAGCGCCGAGTACTACGTACGCCTCGAACAGGGACGCACCCCGAACGTCTCCGCCGACGTGCTCGACGCCGTGGCCGACGTCCTGCGTCTCGACGCCGACGAACGCGCCCACCTCCACCGCATCGCCCGCCAACCGGCCACACCGCCGCGCCGCCCACGGGCCCAGCACGTACGGCCCGGCCTGCTCCAGATGCTGCATGCCATGGGCGACAGCACCCCCGCGTTCGTCTTCGGCCGGCGCATGGACATCCTGGCCTGGAACCGGCTTGCCTGCGCGCTCATCACCGACTTCGGCGCGCTGCCACCGCAGCGCCGCAACGTCGCCCGTCTCGTCCTGCTGGACGAGGATGTCGTCCGTCTCTACCCGGACCGGGAGTTCGTGGCACGGGACACAGTCGGCCATCTGCGCGTCGACGCCGGGCGAAACCCCGATGACCCGAAGCTGGCGGCGCTGGTGGGCGAGTTGTCGCTGCGGAGCGAGGAGTTCCGCAAGCACTGGGCGTCGCACACCGTCAAGAGCAAGTCCCACGGCTACAAGCGCATCGACCACCCTGTCGTCGGACGACTCACGCTGAACTTCGAGACCCTGCACCTGCCCGACGACCCCGAGCAGTTCCTCACCGCCTATACCGCCCCGGCGGGCTCACCGGACGCGGAGCGCCTGCGGCTGCTGAGCAGTTGGCAGAGCCAGGGAAACGAAACCGTGCCCGCCCCACGCGCCGCGGACGAGGACTTCAGCGCACCCGCCGGGTGACGTCTGTCGTGGACCCGACGGATCGCCGGGCGATCAGAGGGCGGGGTCATGTCGAACGACAGGGAACCAGCCGCCCCGAAGGTGAATCCCGCGGAGCGAACTGCATCCGACACGGGCCCCACCGGCAGACCCCAGAGCGACAGGCCCCTCTGCCTGCCGCACGTCCCGACCAGTACGCCGGCAGCCCGAAGTGCGCGAACGTCGTCCGGCCCATCGGGAGGCCAACGTAATTCACTATCCCCGACACCCGACGTGGGCGACGATGAACGCTGAGCAACTGTGCCGCGTGGACGGAGACCGTTACCGTCCTGGCTCACCTCGTTGATTCTTAGCAGCGCGGCGCATGGCACCCGGATTCCCAGCGACAGAGAAGACCGGTGCGTCCGTGACTCGGATGCGGCGCCCGGACCCTTCGGATCCCGCCAGTAGCCGTCCATCAGATGGGGCCCGCGCACGACAATCTGTCCGGTTTCGCCGGCGGGCACCGGCTTTCCGTCCTCGCCGAGCACCTCTGCACGGGTGGCGTCGAGCGCGGTGCCGACCGTTCCCGGAAGCTCCAGGTCGGCGTCCGGGCGGGCGATGCTGATCCGCTTGCACTCGGTCATGCCGTACATGGGGACCAGGCGGACGCCGGGGAAGACCCGGCGCAGGCCGTCCGCGACGCTTCGGGTGAGCACCGCCCCGGTGTTGGTGACCAGTCGCAGCCTGGTGCCGGGACCGCCTCGTTCGCCCAGGCGCACGAGGGTCTGGGCGACCGGCGTGATCAGCGGCATCACCGTCGCCCCGTACTCGACGGCGAAACGAAACGCGGTCAGCTCGCTCTGCCACCCCGTCACCGCGAGCTCGCATCCGGCCAGAGCGGTGAGCAGGATCTGGTAGAGGCCCCAGTCGAACGAGAAGGGCAGCCGACAGTAGACGACGCCGCGCGGTGGGGACGTCGATCCCGAGGTATACAGCAGGAGGGCGATGTCGGAGGGGGCGGCCTCCGCCGTGCGGTGCCGGGGGACGGTCCGGTCGAGCTCGCCGTTGGTGGCGGCAACGCGGCGACGGCGCGCAGCTCCTCGCGGGGGTCGGCGCCGCCGGCGCGCTCGGCGAGCTCGGTTGCGTCGCCCATGGTGTCAACCTGGATTGACAGCAGACGGATGTCAATCCAGGTTGACGGATGGCGGCTACAGCTGCCGCGGCACCAGGGCGTTGCTCGGGTCGGACATCTGCGAGCTTTCACACGTCGGGCTGATCGGGTCGTCGCTGCAGTTGTACATGTAGCTGATCCGGACGGTGAACTTCTCTGCGCCTCGGACCTTGTCCAGCTGGTACTGGTACGAGCAGCCGCTGGAGCTGAAGTCCTCCCTCGCGCAGACCCGGACGTTGTACACCCAGGGGTCGCCCGTGTCGTTCCACGACCAGTAGTGGACGCCCACACCGTCGGCCTCGATCCGGATGTGCTTGAACGCGCCGGCCGGAATGCTGTCCGGACGGACCGGGCGTTCGAACTTCAGGCTGACCACGCCGGACTCATCCGGCGCGCAGGGCGCCTGACATCCCGCCACGGTCGCGTCGAGCAGGTCGATCGGCGGCGGCTTCGGCGCGGTGGTGTCGGCGGCATCCGCCGCCGGGGCCCCGGCCAGCAGCAAGCCCGCCGTCGCCAGCGCCGCCCCGAGAGCCTTGGCCATACGTGCATGCGTACGCATACAGCATCTCCTTGTGTCGAATAGACGAAGCACGAGACCCACGCCTTGTGTCGCGTGCGTCCCGCACCCCGTACGGCTCTCGGATCCGGCGCGTTCAACAAGCGATTTCTAGCGACCTGAGTCGGGGATTTGTCATTGGTTGGGTATGAGTCGTCCGGGTCCGAAGATTCCGCCGTTGTCGGTGACTGATGTTCAGCGGGTGGTGCTGGAGGGCTGGGTGCGTCGCCGTACGACGGCCCGGGCGCCGGCCCAGCGATCGAGGATCGTGCTGGAATGCCCGGATGGGGACTCGATCATGGAGGTGTCGCGCCGGCTGCGGGTCTCACCGGACACGGTTCGCACCTGGCGCAGGCGTTTCCTCGAACGCGGCCCGGACGGCCTGTCTGACGAGCCGAGGCCCGACGTGCCGCGGAAGATCACCGATGCGGATGTCGAGCGGGTCATCGTCAAGACGCCGGAGGAGAAGCCGAGGAACGCCACGCACGGGTCGACGCGGTCGCACACCGGCATCCAATGGGAGTACCTCCCGATTGGATGCCGGTGTGCAGCACATAGAGGATCCCGCACAGCACCTTCCGGTCTGGCAACGCCTTGCGGCCCGGGTACAGGCCCCGTGGGTGTCGCCCCGCGCGGGTCCTGATCGCACGTCAATCGTCACTTACGGGCGGCGCATGGGTGCGCGTAGCCAGGCGTAGTGGTCGCCGGACAGCGGCATCGGGGCCGGGACGACCACCGTGGCGCCCTTGCTGAGGTAGCGGTACTTCGGAGTCTCGGTCGTCTCGTGCCTGAACGAGCGCGACGGCAGGAAGAAGCCCGTCTGGTGGGACGCCCAGTCGACCATTACGGGGGTGAGCGGCATCGCGCATCGGTCGAGCTGTTCGTAGGTCTCCATGCCTATGCGCTCTTCGATCACGACTACGTCGAAGTACCGGCCGGCGGGCAGGGCATACGGGTGGCGCGGGGCCGCGGTCCACACCAAGCGGCAGCCCACCGGATGGTCGGCAGTTGCTGACAGCCAGGGCATTCCGCGCTTCGTCATCATCTCTACCTCGACCCGCTTCGGTTGGGCATCCAGCGGCGTGATCCGGATAGCCCTGAGCTGACGACCCCTCCGGGAGCGCGTCATCGCGGTGTCGCCCTCGACTCCGGCGGAGCGGGGACGTCCTTCAGCCTCGGCACGAGCAGGGAGACGATCGAGAACGAGCACCGACCAGCCCTTCGGCCATCTGCTCCGTGCTGCGCGCCAGCGCCGCGGCTGGAGGCAAGCGCGGTTGGAACGCGACATGCGACGGATTGCCGCCGGCCGCGGGGACACGCTTCCGCAGGACGCCCGCTGGTATGCGAAGCGCTCGGCGTGAGCGCGGCGGAACTCGGGCTGAACCACGCACTACCCACCGACCCCGGAGGACGCCTTCCGCGCAGTCGGCATGCTGTGGCGGGCTGACCGCCCGGGGTCGGACAGCGTGCAAGTGGGCCTGTTCTCCACCGTGGCGCCTGCCATCACGGGCTTGCGCAGCGGTACTTCTTGCAGCCCTTACGACTGGCTCGGGACGAGGACGACCGCGGGCTTGCCGGGAGCATCCTGTCCGCGACGAGCCACCAGTGACGTTCTCGGCGACTGGATAGAGGCCGCGACGCTCGCCCGTGCCGCACGCGTGGGAATCTCCCGCGTCGCGACACCGACACCGGTGGCTCAGTTCCACGCAATGGAGGCACGTGCCCTCGCCCGGAAGCCACCAAGGCTCTTGAGAGCCGGAACAGCGGCGAAGAGCCCGAGTGGATCACCTACTTCGACGAGGCCGAACTCGCCGCCGCATCACGCCGCAGGGCAGAACCTGAAGGCGGCACACCTGTCGGGGGCGTGTTCCCGACCGTCAGACCACGAGAACGGCGAGCCGGTCGAGGGAGACCGCGCCATCCGGGTGCTCTCCGCGGCCTCCGGGACCGGGACCGGGCTGCTCGTCGCATACCGCAACGCCCTTGGCGTACGCGGGCGGTGGGCGGCATCTGCGACTCGGCATGGGCGGGCGCGGCGACCCGGGTATCGGTGCCTTCTGGTGCTTTCGCGTCCGCGCCTCCGGCCAGGCGGCGCGGGGCGGGAGTTCGTCGTGCGCTGACCGCTTCGCGCCCCCCGGTACCCCGGGTCCAGCGCCCCGTGTGGGTTCCGACCGCGCACCGCCGCACCGGCCGAAGGTTGCCCCGCCCGTGCTTCACTGGCCGTATGCCGGAAGACATCCGACCTGTGGTCGACCGAGCACTCCGCGCCGGGCGGGTGCCGTCGTCCGGGCCGCCCAGCGCCGGTTCGGTGCTTGCGCTTCTGCGGGACGGGCGGCCGCGTACCCGGGCGGAGTTGGCCGCGCTCACCGGCCTCGCCCGCTCGACGGTCGCCCAGCGCATCGACGCGCTGATCGCCGGGGGGCTCATCAGCGAGGTGGGCGGCGGGGTCTCCACCGGGGGAAGGCCCCCGGTCCGGTTCGCGTTCAACCCGCTCGCCCGGGTGGCGCTCGCCGCCGACATCGGGGCCACCCACGCGCTGCTGGCCGTCACCGACCTGTCCGGCACCGTGCTGGCCGAGACCCGTCGGGACCTCGACATCGCGCTGGGGCCCGAGGCCGTGCTGGGCTGGGTCGCCGATTCATCCGCCAAGCTGCTCGGCGAGGTCGGCCGCCGGCCCCGGGATGTCCTGGGCATCGGTGTGGGCCTGCCGGGACCGGTCGAGTACGCGACGGGCCGGCCGGTCAGCCCGCCGATCATGCCCGGGTGGGACGGCTTCGAGGTCCGGGACTTCCTGTACGGGCGGCTGGGTGTGCCGGCGATGGCCGACAACGACGTCAACGTCATGGCGCTCGGCGAGTACTTCGCGCGGTGGAGCGACGTCGACAACCTCGTGTTCGTCAAGGTCGCCACCGGGATCGGCTGCGGTCTCATCAGCAACGGCCGGCTGCACCGCGGCGCCCAGGGCGCGGCGGGCGACTTCGGGCACATCCGGGTGTCCGGCGCGGCGGAGACCGTGTGCCGCTGCGGCAACACCGGCTGTCTGGAGGCGGTCGCCGGCGGTGCGGCCGTCGCCGCCCGGCTGCGCGCGCTCGGTGTCGAGGCGGCGTCCAGCAGGGACGTGGTGCGTCTGGCGACGGGCGGATCGCGGGAGGCGGTCGATCTGCTCCGGCAGGCGGGGCGCGAGATCGGTCAGGGCCTGGCCGCCGCCGTCAGCCTGCTCAACCCGTCGGTCGTGGTCGTCGGCGGGACGCTCGCGGGGGCCGGTGAGCACCTGATCGCCGGGGTACGGGAGATCGTGTACCAGCGCTCGCTGCCGCTCGCCACCCAGCACCTCCAGATCGCCCACGCCCGCACCGGGGAGCGGGCCGGTGTCATCGGTGCGGCCGTCATGGTCCTGGAGCACGCGCTGTCGGCCGAGCGGGTCGACGACCTGATCAACTCCTGATCTCCGGGCAGGAGTTGGCGTTCCCGCTGGTCGCCGGTACTTGGTCCCGTGAGTGGAAAATACCCGGCAACGAAGTACTCACTTCTGCTTGACGGCCGTCAGAAGTGCCTTTAGCTTCCGACCCGTGGCGCTTGGGCCCGCCATACCCCCCTCACCCCCCACTGCCCGAGTAGGTGATGCACGGCTGACACCGCTCAGCCCTGTCCGACCATCACCGCCCGGCGCCGACACGCCGTACGGACGTCAACCACTGGTAGTTCGTCGGTCCAGGAGGTTCCGGAACATGAAGTTAGGACTGCGCCCGCTCAGGGGGCGCTCACCCGCCGTGGTGACCGTGGCACTCGCGACCGCGCTCGCGGTCACACAACTCGCCGCCACGCCCGGGACGGCAACGGCACAGCCGGAGGAACGGCACGTACTGATCTTCACCGAGACGGCCGCGTTCCGGCACGGCGAGGCGATCGAGCAAGGTGTGCCGGTACTGGAGTCGGCCTTCGCAGAGGCCGGGATCACCTCGGAGCACACCGAGGACTCCGCGATCTTCAACCCCGAGGACCTGGCGCGGTTCGACGCGCTGGTGATGTTCCAGACCTCGGGCGACCCGTGGACAGGGCAGGGCGAGAAGGCGGCACTGGAGGCGTACCAGCAGGCCGGCGGCGGGATCGCGGCCATCCACAACGCCGCAGACATGCGCGGCGGTTACCAGTGGTGGGACGACCTGATCGGTGCGCAGATGCCCGGCCACGCCGACACCGCCCCGCCCGTGGGGCAGGAGGCGACGGTGCACGTGGAGGACTCCGAGCACCCGTCCACCGCGCACCTGTCGCCGGAGTGGGTCCGCCCCGACGAGTGGTACAACTTCGACACCAACGTCCGCGGCGGCGCGCACGTGCTGGCGACGGTGGACGAGTCGACGTACGACCCGGGCGGCAACGCCATGGGCGAGGACCACCCCATCTCGTGGTGCAAGCCGTACGACGGCGGCCGGGCCTGGGTGACCGCGATGGGCCACTTCGGCGCCCACTACCAGGAGCCGGACCTGGTCCAGCACATCGTCGGCGGTGTGCAGTACGCCTCCGGCCAGGTCGAGGGCGACTGCGGCGAGGCCCCCGCCGCCCAGGAGGAGTTCAACAAGGTCGCGCTGGACCAGGACACCCGGGCGCCGTTCGCGATGGACGTCGCCCCGGACGGGCGGGTGTTCTACACCGAGCTGCTGACCGGTGAGATCCGGGTCTACGATCCCGCCGCGCAGACCACGGGCACCGCGGTGCAGCTGGACGTGTACGCGGACGGCGAGGACGGGCTGCTCGGGATCGCCCTCGCGCCGGACTTCGCCGAGAGCGGGCACCTGTACGTCTACTATTCGCCGGCCAGCGACGACGACACCGACCCGGAGAACTTCACGAGCCGGGTCTCGCGCTTCACCGTCGGCGACGGCTCGGCCATCGACCCCGGCAGCGAGCAGGTGGTCATCGAGATCCCGGCCCGCAGGCTGCCCGACGAGCCCGGCCACACCGGCGGCAACATCGACTTCGACCTGGACGGCAACCTGCTGATCGGCGTCGGCGACGACGTCAACCCGCACTCGGAGCCGTCCGGCGGCTACGCCCCGCTGTCCGAGCGGGAGGGCACGTTCCACGACGCCCGCGCGACCGCGGCGAACACCAACGACCTGCGCGGCAAGCTGCTGCGCATCACTCCGCGGCCGGACGGCGGCTACGCCGTCCCCGCGGGCAACCTGTTCGACGAGGCGCAGGACACCGGCGACAAGACGCGGCCCGAGATCTACGCGATGGGTTTCCGCAACCCGTTCCGGTTCACCGTCGACCCGGCCACGGGCTGGATCGGCCTGGCGGACTACGCCCCGGACGCGGGCCAGGACGCGCCGGACACCCGGGGCCCGGCCGGGATCGTCGAGTGGAACGTACTCAAGGAGCCGGGGAACTACGGCTGGCCGCTGTGCATCGGCGCGAACGTTCCGTACCGCGACGTCGACTACACCACGGACCCGGTGAGCGTGGGCGGGAACTTCGACTGCGACCGGCCGGTCAACGACTCGATCCGCAACACCGGCCTGACCGACCTGCCGCCGGTGCAGCAGCCGGAGATGTACTACGGCTCGCAGACGTCGTCCGTGCCCGACGCCATCCCCGCCGGCGGCGGACTCGCCCCCATGGGCGGCCCCTTCTACGACTTCGACCCCGACCTGCAGTCGGACACCAAGTTCCCCGAGTCCTACGACGGCAAGCCGTTCTTCTACGAGTGGGCGCGCAACGCCGTCTACTCGCTCACCCTCGACGGGGCGGGCGGTGTGTCGGAGGTGACCGAGTTCATGCCGGCAACGGAGTTCCTCGCGCCGATCGACATGGAGTTCGGCCCCGACGGGTCGCTGTACGTCCTGGAGTGGGGCGGCGGGTACGACCCGCCGAACGACGAGTCGGGTCTGTACCGAATCGACCATTCCGGTTGATCACCCGTGCCGGCGGCGGGGCGCCCGTCGCCGGCTCCGGAGGCTGACACAGACGCGGGACGGGTGTCGGACCGTCCTGCGGGCCGCCGGTGGCGGGACGCAGCCCAGCTTCCCGTCACCGGCTTGCGCCCTCCTGACAACGTTATGGACCACTCCAAAAGAATGTGCCGCGGGAGAACTCGATGTCCAAGAGATCAGTTCGGCACAGAACCGTAACGGCCGTGCTCTCGGCCGCACTTGCGACCGGGGCACTCACCGTGGACCGCCGGCGTGGGGCGGTGACACCGAGACCTGGACGGTCTCCCTGCCCGGCCCGGCCGCGCAGGCGGCGCTGACGGCGGATGTCGCGCTGGACGGCGGAGCCGGGACGCTCTCGCTGTCCGTGCACCGTGGTGACGCCACGGTGCTGGAGCCGTCGCCGCTCGGCGTCGTCGCGGACGACGCCGATCTCACCTCCGGCCTGCGGCTGCTGGAACGTACCGACTCCCCGGTGTCCGAGAGCTACACCGCGGTGGCGGGCAAGCAGCGCGAGCGCACCGTCGCGATGCAGGAGTCCCGCTTCGCCTTCGAGGGCGCGA
This sequence comes from Streptomyces phytophilus, assembly GCF_013870535.1. Lineage (GTDB taxonomy): Bacteria > Actinomycetota > Actinomycetes > Streptomycetales > Streptomycetaceae > Streptomyces > Streptomyces phytophilus. The sequence goes on from NZ_JACBXC010000016.1 coordinate 14,396, forward strand.
ACGGCGCCCGGATGGACCTGGTGGTCCGGGTCGCCGACGACGGCGTCGCGTACCGCTACGTCCTGCCGGAGGCCGACCCGGACGGGGACGGTGTCGCGGTCAGCCGCGAGTCCTCGGGCACCACCTGACACGACGGCAGCCAAGCCGTCCTGCGGACCTGCCACACCGGCACCGACCAGCAACGGACCCTGCCCCAGTAGGAAGAGGCGCCCCGGACACGTCGGTGGATACCCACCGGCACCAGCGCCACCGACAGTCCGGGCCGTCCCCCGAGCGCGACCCACTTGTTCCCGAGCGACCGCAGTGCGACTGCGGCTGGAGAGAGAACATGGTCTTCCCCCCGATGAAGAAGAAGGCGGCAGCGGCTGTCGCCGCCGGCCTGCTGCTGTGTGCCGTCCCGCTGACGGCGGCGGCCGACGAGGACGACGGCGCCGGCCGGGCCGCGGCACCGGCACCGGTGCCGGTGCCGGGCGTGAACGCCGCGGACGAGCGGAGTGACGCCGCGGCGACGGCGCTGATGTCCATGTACGACGACGAGAGCGGCCTGTTCGAGAACAACGGCTGGTGGACGGGGGCCAACGCCCTCACCGCGATCATCGACAACATCGCCGACGGCGGCGTCCAGGACCACGTGTACGCCATCGCCCAGACCTACGACAAGAACATCGACGCGCACGACGGCGACTTCACCAACGAGTACCTGGACGACACCGGTTGGTGGGGCCTGGCGTGGGTCAAGGCGTACGACCTCACCGGTGACACCCGCTACCTCGACACCGCCCGCGCCGACGCCGCCCACATGGCCGACTACTGGACCGACCGGTGCGGCGGCGGAGTGCAGTGGAAGACGGACGACCCGTACAAGAACGCCGTCACCAACGAGCTGTACCTCCAGCTCAACGCCGCCCTGCACAACCGCATCGAAGGCGACACCTTCTACCTCGGGGAGGCCCAGAAGGAGTGGGAGTGGCTCCAGAACAGCGGAATGATCAACCAGGACAACATGATCAACGACGGACTCGGTGACGACTGCACCAACAACGGCCAGCCCACCTACACCTACAACCAGGGCATCGTCCTCGGCGGCCTGGCCGAACTGCACCGCGCCACCGGCGACGACAGCCTGCTGGACACCGCACGCACCCTTGCCGACGCCTCCACCACCTCCCCGGGCCTGCACACCGACGGCATCCTGCACGAACCCGGCGGCGACAACACCCCCTGCAACAGCGACGGCGCCTCGTTCAAGGGCGCCTACACCCGCGGGCTGGGCGACCTCGACCAGGCACTCGACGACCGCCCGTACAGCGCCTACCTGGACCGGCAGGCCACCGCCGCATACGACAACGCCCGCAACGACCAGGGCTTCTACGGCTCCGACTGGAGCGGGCCGGTCAACCAGACCAGCCACCAGTGCCAGCACAGCGCGCTCGACGTCCTCAACGCCGCCGCCGACGGCGGCGGGTCGGGTGCGTGAACAGCAAGTGCCTCGACGCCGCCTTTGCCGCCCTGAACAGAGCCTTCCTCGTCCCCAACGGCGATCAGCGGTACTACAAGGAGTCGCTGGACAAGACGGAAAAGGACTGCTTCTGGCGGCAGGCGCTGGACATCCAGGCCGTCCAGGACGTGCACGACAGCGCCCCGCGCACGGAAACGCGTGATCTGACCGCCCGCCTCCTCGACACCTTCCTCCAGCAGAATCAGGGCGGGGGCGGGCTGTACGACCGGGCCTGGAACGAGTACAACGACGACCGGCTCGGGGCCGGTCTCGCCTTCGTACGCGGCCACAGGATCACCGGCGACCAGAGCTGCCTGGACCAGACCCGGTACGCCTTCAACCGGGTCTACGACCGGGAGGGCACCTGGCAGTCCGAGTTCGCCCGCGGCATGGGCGAGTTCGTCCGCGAGAACAACCTGTGGGGCGACTACGACGACTTCATGAAGCGCAACGCCGACGCGGCGTGGAGTGTGCGCCGTACGGACCTCGACCTGTCCTGGAACCGCTGGGACGCGCAGACACGGCCCGCACCCTGCTCTCCGAGCTCAGCACGTATATCCCGGTCGCCCATCGTCCTGGTGGTTCGCCGGTGATACGGAGAGACCGTGTATCCGGTTGCCGAGCCGGTCGGCGTCGAACTCGCCGAGCCTGCGGTAGAGGTCCCGGGCCCGGGTGTAGAAAAGGGCGGCGTGCTCCAGGCGGAGCTGTTCTTCCGCGGTTTCGCCGAGCATTTCCAGCGTGCGGGCCATTCCGCGGGGCGAACAGGCGGCGGTGAATTCGTCGTGGGACTGGAGCAGGTTGCGCTCGGCGGTGGGGTAGTCGCCGTCACATGCCTGGGCGCGGCCGAGCCAGGCCATGGCCCAGGCGGCCTCGATCCGGTGGTCGTGGGCGAGCAGGGTGGCGCGGGCGGCGCTGAGGTACGTGAGGGCCTCGGCGCTCCGGTCGAGGGCCAGGGCCACCCTGCCCAGGCGTATCTCCGTCAGCGCTACGCCGTGGGCGTCCCCGTGGTCCTGGCGCAGCCACCGCGCCTGGCGAAGGTGGGCCTCTGCCTCGCGGGGACGGTCCGCGTGCAGGTAGGTCGAGCCGAGTTCGTGCAGGGCGCGGGCGACGCCGCGGTCGTCCCCGGCGGCGTCGGCGGCGGCGTGGACGCGGGTGAAGGCGTCGACGGCCTGCCGGTGCAGGCGGGCGTCACGCAGACCGACGCCCCAGGCGGTGAGGATCTCCCGCTGGGCCAGGGCGTGTCCGGCGCACCGGGCGGAGTCGTAGGCCAGCCGGTGGGCCTCGAACCACAGGGTGTGGTCCTGGCATGCCTTGAACCACGGCCACATGGCGTGCACCAGCTGCCAGGTACTGCGGTGCAGGCCGGCGGCGTGGGCGGCGCGGATCGCGGCGATGAGGTTGGGGTGCTGGGCGTCCAGCCAGACCAGGGCCGCGGCGTCGTCGGTGAAGGCCGGTTCGCGGGCGGGCGGGTAGCGGTAGTCGCGTTCCAGGGAGCGGCGTGCGGGCGTGAGCCGGCGTTCGGCGGCGGTGGTGGTGGCCAGGAGCCAGTCCACCACCCGGCGCAGCGTCTGGGCGCCCCCGATCTCGGTGTCCTGGTGCCGGAGGTGGTCCCGGGCGTGTACGCGGACCTCCTCGTGCAACGCGTACACGGTGCCGCGGGCGGGCAGCGTGCCGTGCTCCTCAAGGAGCCCTGCGGCGGCCAGGTCCGTCAGCACCTCGCCCGCCACCGGTACGGGCAGGACGCAGGCGGTGGCGACCAGTTCCGCGTCCACGTCGACGACGGCGAGCAGTGCCAGTTGCCGGTACACGTGGGCCGCCGGTTCCTGAAGCGAGGCGTACGCCTCCTGCAAGGAAGTGGTCACCGTTTCCCCCCGGCCGGCTATTGCCGATCTCATCCCAGGCCGGATCGCGCCGGCCGACGTCCGTATCGTTGTGCACTGACATGAGTTTCGGCGGCCGGATGATTGTCCGGCACTCCCTTTCCACCACTCCGGACAATCGCGGACGGGCAGTTGGCGGACATTCGACTAGTCGGCCGGGGCGACGTCTCCGTAGCGTCCCCCGGGGGAATCCGCTAAGAGGGGGAAGCCCATGGGGCGTCGTGAACGGCCGCTGGATCCGGCTGCGGGGCCGACCGCGCGCTTCGCGTACGAATTGCGGAAGCTGCGTGCGGAAGCCGGCGGGATCACCTACCGGGATATGGCGCGAAAGGCCCACTACTCCGCCTCGACGCTGGCGCAGGCCGCCGCCGGCGAGCGGCTGCCGTCGCTGGAGGTCGTCCGCGCCTACGTCGCTGCCTGCGGCGGGGACCGGGCACGGTGGGAGCAGACCTGGAAGCGGGCAGCCGCCGGCGCCGCCGAGGAGGAGCACGCCCGCGCGGACCGGGCGGGAGCCCCCTACCTCGGACTGGCCCGCTTCGAGGCCGGTGATCACGAGCGGTTCTTCGGCCGGGACCGGCTCGTGGCAGAACTGCGGGCGCGCGTGGGCCGCGAGGGGCTGACGGTGGTGACCGGGCCCTCCGGCAGCGGGAAGTCCTCGCTGCTGCGCGCCGGGCTGATCCCGCGGCTGCGACAGGCCGGCCCCGGCGCGGCGCGGCCGGCGGTGATCCGCATCCTCACCCCCGGGGAGCATCCGGCGCGCACCCACGCCGGCGTTCTCGACGCGGAGGCGGCCCCCGAGGGCACGCTGATCGTGGTGGACCAGTTCGAGGAGGTCTTCACGCTGTGCACCGACCGGGCCGAGCGCACCCGCTTCCTCGACCTGCTGTGCGCCGCGGCCGGGGCGGGGCGCGGCATCCGGGTCGTGGTCGCGGTGCGCGCCGACTTCTACGGCTACCTCACCCACCACCGAGACCTGGCCGCGGCCGCCCGGGCGGCCACGGTCCTGGTCGGTCCGATGCGGCCCGACGAGGTGCGCGAGGCGATCGTGAAACCCGCGGCGCTCGGCGGCCTGGTGGTCGAACGCGCGCTGACCGCCCGGCTCTTACGCGAGGTCGCCGACGAACCCGGGGCCCTGCCGCTGCTGTCGCACGCGCTGCTGGAGACCTGGCGCCGCCGCAGGGGCAGGGTCCTCACCGAGGCCGCGTACGACGAGGCCGGCGGCCTGCACGGCGCGATCGCCCACACCGCGGAGCGCGTCTGCCGGCGCCTGACCACCGACCAGACCGAGACGGCCCGCCGGATCCTGCTGCGACTCGTCGCACCCGGTCAGGGCACGCCCGACACCCGCCGCCCGGCCGCCCGTACGGAACTCACCGCGCCCGGCACGGGCGAGAGCGCCGCGGGCGCCGCCGTCCTCGACCACCTCACCCGCGCCCGCCTGATCACCCTCGACGGCGACACCGTCAACCTCGCCCACGAAGCCGTCCTCTCCGCCTGGCCCCGGCTGCGCGACTGGGTCGACGAGGACCGCGACCGGCTACGCGCCCAACGCCTGCTCACCGACGCCGCCCACACCTGGGAGACCCTCGGCCGCGACGCCGGCGCCCTCTACCGGGGCACCCGGCTGGCGACCGCCGCCCAGTACTTCGCAGCCGACCGGCCCGACGACCTCACCGGGCCGGAGCGGCAGTTCCTGCACGCCAGCCTCGCCGCCCGCCGGCGCGCCCGCCGGGGCCTCCGTACCCGCACCGCCGCGTTGTCGGTGCTGGTGGTCCTCAGCCTCGTCGGTGCCCTGGTGGCCTGGCAGCAGAACGAGGCCGCGGAGCGCCGGGACCGGGAGGCCGAAGCCCGGCGGCTCGCCGGCGTCGCCGACAGCCTGCGCACCTCCGACCCCCGGACCGCCATGGCCCTGAGCCTGGCCGCCTGGAACACCGCCGAACTGCCCGAGACCCGTTCCGCCCTGCTGTCCGCCATGGCGCAGCCGGAGCAGGACGTCTTCACCGACCCCGCAGGCGGCGCCGGGACCATGCGCCATCTGAGCCTCGACGGCCGGACGCTGGTCAGCGTCGGCCGGGAGGAGGCCGCCCGGTGGGACGTGGCCTCCGAGCGCAAGACCGATGCGCGGCCCGGCCCGGGAACGAGGCTCGACCGGGCGGGAGCGGTCGCCGCCGACACCGGATGGCTGCCCCTGTTCGCCGCACCCGGCACCGACGAGCAGCGCGTCTCGGTGCTGGACCTGGCCACGGGCGAGGAGGGCGCCGCCGCGTGGCCGGCGAACGACGGTGCGGAGATGGGTCCCAGCGGCCGCAGCATGGTCACGTACCACCACGAGCCCGGCGGAGCCGGCTACCGGATCCGGCTCCACGACACCGGGACCCGGCGTGTGCTGCTCGACCTGCGGACACCGTCCAGGCCCGAGGACTCGGACGGCGTATGGGACATGTCCGGTCGCCAGATCCTGCTGAACGGGGCGAACGTGCAGGGCCGCCGGAACAAGTCGCTGCCCGTCGTCTCGGTCAGCACCGACGACCGCTTCCTCGCAGTGTGCACCCCGGGGCGTCCACTGGAGATCTGGGACGTGCCGGAGCAACGGAGACTCCCGGCCGCCTGGACGCCCGAAATGACGCAACGGCAGTGCCTGGACCGGCAGGTGTACTTCACTCCCGACAGCCGCCGCCTCGTCGTCGTGACGGACAAGGAGATCCGGCAATGGCGGATCTCTTCGGGAGAGCAAGTGGCCGTATTCCCCCACGACGACGTGGAGACCATCGGGTTGAGCGAGGACGGAAGCCACGTCGCCGCCTTCGACGGAGCCGAGATCCTGCTGTGGCGCCGGGAGCAGCCCGACGCCCCCGTCCTACGCCACTCCATGCCCGGCGAAGCGGTCAGCGACCTCAGAATCCTGCCCGGGGAAGGCCGGATCCGGTATCTCGCGGGACCGGCGGGCCAATGGGGGACCGCCGTGCACACCCTGGATCTCGACCGGGCCCTGACGGACGAATGGCATGGCGCCACCGCCAGTGCGCTCTTCAGCTCCGACGCACGGAATCTGGTCACCGCGCGGATCGACAAGAAAGACAGCGTGGCACGCTTCGTGCTCACGGACGTCCGCACCGGCAAGAGCACCCGCCTGCCGGCACTCCCCTGCCGGACGACCGCGCCGTACGTCCCCGTCCGCTGCGAGGTGCTCCTGGCCTTCAGCTCCGACGGCGACACCCTCGCCTACGGCGTCGGCGAAAGCACCTTCGGGGCCGCGCGCCCCCTGCACGTGTCCCTGTGGGACGTCCCGGCCCGGCGTGTGACCGCCACACCCGACCTCAAGGCGGACGACACCAAGTACGAAGAGACGGGCCTGGCGTTCGGGCCGGACGACGACACCCTGATCCTCTCGGAGATCCCCGAGGGCGGTGCCACGCAGATCTGGGACGTATCCCGGAGGAAGCCGCTGCGAACCCTCCCCGGAGTCAACGGACCGCTGGTCGTCCGCCCCGACGGCCTCCTCTTCGTCACCACCGCCGGGCAGGTCGTCACCCTGCCCGCCGGAAACCCCGCACCCGGCGCCCTGGACCCCGGCCGCAACACGGCCCACGCATTCAGCCGCGACGGCGCACTCCTCGCCGCCGGCGACCCGTCCGGCAGAACCGCGCTGTGGACCGGGGACGTCACCCGACGCCTCGGCGTGCTCACCCCGGAGGACGCCGACGCCGCCGCGCACACCTCGGCCCTGGCCTTCGCCCCGGACGGCGGCATCCTCGCCGTCGGCCTGTCCGATGGCACACTCCAGCTCTGGGACACCGACACCCATCGACCCATCGGACAGCCGCTTCCCACCGCGGGAGACACGCTCCAGGGCCTCGCCTTCTCCCAGGACGGCAGCAGCCTCTACGCGACCGGCGCACACACGCCCCCGCAGAGGTTCGACATCGCCCCGGACGCCGCGGCCCGCGCCGTCTGCCGCCGCAGCGGCGGAGGTTCGACGGCCGAAGGGGTCTGCGGGTGACCCCGGCGCTACTCGGGTGCCTCCCACTCGAAGCCGTCCGGGTCGGTGAACGGGGCGGTGTCCGCGGCGATCCGCAGGCGGTGGGAGCCGGTGCCCTCGGGGGGTACGCCCGCGACCTTGGCGAGGTCGGCGCGCTTGTAGAGGGAGAACGCGACCGGGCCGGCCGGGTCGGCGAACTCGACGTACTTGCGGCCGTAGCTCTTCGTCACCGCGAAGCCGCGGCCGGCGTAGAACTCCTTGCTCGCCGCCACGTCCGCGACCGCCAGCTGGAGCACGATCCCCTCGACGGCGCCGGTGGCCGGGCCGGTGTCCTTCTTCGACTGGGACGCCACCGTCCACACCGTGCCGTCGGGGGCCTGGACCACACCGCCGTAGCCCCACAGGGACTTCTTCGACGGCTTCAGGACCGTCGCGCCGGCGGCGACCGAGGAGTCGACGGTCGCGTCGGCGTCGGCCGGCCGGGCGACGACGAGCGACATCGTGAAGCCGCGGAAGCCGGTGGTCGGCTCCGCCGACTCCGCCACGCGCACGCGGTCCTCGGTGTCGAGGACGGCTGCGTAGAACCGTCTGGCGGCGTCGGGGTCGGCCGCCTCGATGGTGACGTACTGGATGAACGACATGGCGGTGATGGTAGGGGCGGCAGCGGGCGCGGCGGCGCCGGACGGGCATGCGCGGCGCGTCCGCTCCCGCGGGCTACCGGTGGCCTCCTTGGCGACGTGGTCCGGTGTCGCCCGATCACGGGTACGGACACGCCGCCGCGCCCATCATGTCCAGGAGGGCGAGCGATCCCGCCGCTTCAGGGTGAGCTGACAGCCTCGGGAAGCCCGTCCGCGGGCGGGGCGCCGGGCGCTGCCCGTGCCCCGGCACCGTCCGCCCGGCCCTGCGGGGAGCGGGCCGGCGTCACCTCCCTTGCCACGCCCGGTCGCGCAGCAGGCGCAGCCCGTTGAGGCCGACGATGATCGTGGAGCCCTCGTGTCCGGCGACGCCGAGCGGCAGCGGCAGCGTGCCGATCAGGTCCCAGGCCACCAGGCCGGTGATGAACACCCCGGCGACCACCAGGTTCTGGATCACCAGCCGGTGCGCGGTGCGCGACAGCGCCACCACCGCGGGGATGGCGGCGAGTTCGTCGCGTACGACGACGGCGTCGGCGGTCTCCAGGGCGAGGTCGGAGCCGGCCCCGCCCATCGCGATGCCGGAGTGCGCCGCGGCCAGCGCGGGGGCGTCGTTGACACCGTCCCCGACCACCAGCACCCGCCTGCCCTGCCGTTCGAGGTCGCGCACCGCGGCGGCCTTGTCCTGCGGCAGCAGCCCGGCGCGTACGTCGGCGATGCCGGCCTCGGCGGCCAGGCGGCGGGCGGCGCGCTCGTTGTCGCCGGTGAGCAGCACGGGGGTACGGCCCGTCAGCCGGGTCAGCGCGGCGACGGTGGCGGCGGCGTCCGCGCGTATCCGGTCGCCTATCCCCAGCACCCCCACCGGGACCCGGTCCCGCAGCACCACCACCGCGGTGCGCCCGGCCTCCTCCAGTTCCCGTACGACGGCTGGGACCTGCGCGTCATCGGCCGCCGGCAGCCGGGACGGGGAGCCGACGGCCACCGTGCGCCCGCCGACCTCGGCGGACACGCCCTGACCGGGGACGGAGGAGAAGCCGGCGGCCTCGGCCAGGGGCAGGTCGCGCCGGCGGGCGGCGTCGACGACGGCGCGCGGTCGAGGAGCTGGAGGTGCGCA
>NZ_JACBXC010000160.1 GCF_013870535.1 Streptomyces phytophilus
CGGCTGCGCCACTGGCTGGAGATCAACGGCGTACGCCACCAGATGACCGGGCAGTCCCTGGTCCTCGGGCGCAGCACCGAGGCAGACGTGCGGATCGACGACCCCGGCGTCTCGCGCCGGCACGCCGAGATCCGTACCTTCGACGGCGGCGCGATGGTGCAGGACCTCGGATCCACCAACGGCATCGTGGTGGACGACCAGCACACCCAGCGCGCTACGCTCCGCGACGGCTCACGCATCCGCGTGGGCAGCACCACCGTCCTCTACCGGCAAGCCGAAGGGTGAAGCGGGGCCGATGTCAGAGCTGACCCTGACGGTCATGCGGCTGGGTTTCCTCGCCGTACTGTGGCTGTTCGTCATCGTCGCCGTACAGGTCATCCGCAGTGACCTGTTCGGCACCCGGGTCACGCGGCGGGCCGCCGCCGTCCAGGACCGTCCGCCGCCGCGGCCGCAGGCGCCGCCGCAGGACGCCAGGGGCGGACGCGGCGGGCGCCGGGGCCAGCGCGGCGCCCCGACCAAACTCGTGGTCACCGAGGGGTCGCTCACCGGCACCACCGTCACCCTGCAGGGGCAGACCATCACCCTGGGGCGGGCCCACGATTCGACAATCGTGCTGGACGACGACTACGCCTCCTCCCGGCATGCCAGGATCTACCCGGACCGTGACGGGCGCTGGATCGTGGAGGACCTCGGGTCCACCAACGGCACCTATCTCGACCGGACCCGGCTCACCTCGCCGGTGCCGATCCCGCCCGGCGCACCGGTCCGGATCGGCAAGACCGTCATCGAGCTGCGGAAGTAGAAGACCATGACCGGAGGGCGGGCACCATGCGGATGTACCCGGAGCCGACCGGCGAGGTGCGCATGAGCCTCTCTCTGCGCTTCGCCGCCGGGTCGCACGAGGGCATGATCCGTGACCACAACGAGGACTCCGGCTACGCCGGCCCCCGGCTGCTCGCCATCGCCGACGGCATGGGCGGCCAGGCCGCCGGCGAGGTCGCCAGCTCCGAGGTCATCTCCGTCATGGTCGCCCTGGACGAGGACGTCCCGGGCTCCGACCTGCTCACCGCCCTCGGCACCACCGTGGAGCACGCCAACGACCGGCTGCGCCGCATGGTCGAGGAGGACCCGCGCCTGGAGGGCATGGGCACCACGCTCACGGCCCTGCTGTGGACGGGCCAGCGCCTCGGCCTGGTGCACGTCGGCGACTCGCGCGCGTACCTGCTGCGCGACGGCGCGCTGACGCAGATCACCAAGGACCACACCTGGGTGCAGCGGCTCGTCGACGAGAACCGCATCACCGAGGAGGAGGCCACCACCCACCCGCAGCGCTCGCTGCTGATGCGCGCGCTGGGCAGCGGCGACCAGGTCGAGCCCGACCTGTCCATCCGCGAGGTGCGCGCCGGCGACCGCTACCTGGTCTGCTCCGACGGTCTGTCGTCCGTGGTCAGCCACGAGACGATGGAGAACACCCTCGCCGGCTACGCCGGGCCGCAGGAGACCGTGCAGGAGCTGATCGAGCTGGCGCTGCGCGGCGGCGGCCCCGACAACATCACCGTCATCATCGCCGACGTCCTCGACGCCGCCGACGACGACACCATGGCCGGCCGGCTCAACGACGCCCCCCTGGTCGTCGGCGCCGTCGCCGAGAACCAGCACCAGATCGACACCGCCGGCATGCAGACCCCGGCCGCCCGCGCCGCGGGCCTCGGCCGTCCCGCGCCGCCGCAGGCCGGCGGCTTCGGCCCGGCGGACGACGACCCGTACGGCCTCTCGTACAACGACGAGGACTTCGTCAAGGCCCCGCCCCGTTTCAAGTGGCTCAAGCGCGGGCTGCTGCTCGCCGTGGTCCTCGGCGGCCTGGGGTTCGGCGGCTACAAGGCGTACGACTGGACCCAGTCGCAGTACTACGTGGGCACGAAGGACGACCACGTCGCGGTGTACCAGGGCATCGACCAGAAACTCGCCTGGATGAGCCTGTCCTCCGTGCACCAGGACCACCCGGACATCGAGCTGAAGTACCTCCCCACGTACCAGCAGAAGCGCGTCGAGGACAACATCGCCGAGGAGAGCCTCGGCGACGCCCAGGCGAAGGTCGCCGACCTCCAGCAGCAGGCCGACGTCTGCCGTACGGTCGCCCAGGCCGCGGCGGAGGACTCCCGCGCGCAGGAGGAGGAGCGGCGGCAGCAGGAACTGGAGAAGCAGAACCCGGACAAGCAGGACCCCGACAAGCAGGGCGACGCCGGGGACAAGGCGGGGGACGAGAAGTCCGAGTCGCCGGCGCCCGGAGCCTCGTTGACCGAGGAAGAGCAGAAACTGGCGAGGCAGTGCCCGAAGCAATAACCCGTTGGGGGGCGGACCGTACATGAGCAGCAGCCACACCAGCACCATCAGCTCGGTGGCCGCGCCCAGCCGGCGCAACACAGAGCTGGCGATGCTCGTCTTCGCCGTGCTGATCCCGGTCTTCGCCTACGTCAACGTGGGCCTGGCCAAGGAGGACACCGTCCCCGCCGGGGTCTTCGGCTACGCGGCGGGCCTCGGCTGCCTGGCCGCCGTCGCGCACCTGGTGGTACGGAAGTTCGCCCCGTACTCCGACCCGCTGCTGCTGCCGATCGCCACCCTCCTCAACGGCCTGGGCCTGGTGCTGATCTGGCGCCTCGACCAGGAGCCGTCGCTGACCACGCCCGCGCTCGGCGGCCCGATGGCGCCCGGCCAGCTCATGTGGTCCGCGGTGGGCGTCGGGCTCTTCGTGGTCGTGCTCCTCTTCCTCAAGGACCACCGGGTCCTCCAGCGGTACACGTACATCTCCATGGCCGCGGCGCTGGTACTGCTGATCATGCCGATGGTGCCGGGCCTGGGCGCCAACGTGAACGGCGCCCGCATCTGGGTCCGCATCCCGGGCCTCGGCTCGCTCCAGCCCGGCGAGTTCGCGAAGATCGTCATCGCGGTCTTCTTCGCCGGCTACCTCATGGTCAAGCGGGACGCCCTGGCCCTGGCCAGCCGCCGCTTCATGGGCCTGTACCTGCCGCGAGGCCGCGACCTCGGCCCGATCCTGGTGATCTGGGGCCTCAGCCTCATGATCCTGGTCTTCGAGACCGACCTCGGCACCTCGCTGCTCTTCTTCGGCCTCTTCGTGATCATGCTCTACGTGGCCACGGAGCGCACGAGCTGGATCGTCTTCGGCCTGCTGCTGTCCGCCCTCGGCGCGGTCAGCGTGGCCTCCTTCAACAGCCACATCGGCGACCGCGTCGACAACTGGCTGAACCCGCTGGCGCGCAGCCCCCTCAACGACGGCGTGACCGAGACCGCCCAGGCGATGTACTCCTTCGGCTCCGGCGGCCTCTTCGGCTCCGGCCTCGGCCAGGGCTACTCCCGCCTCATCGGCGGCATCGCCACCAAGAGCGACTACATCCTCGCCACCGTCGGCGAGGAGCTGGGCCTGACCGGCCTCATGGCGATCGTCGTCCTGTACGGGCTCCTCATCGAGCGCGGCATGCGCACGGCCCTCGCGGCCCGCGACCCGTTCGGCAAGCTGCTCGCGGTCGGCCTGTCCGGCGCATTCGCGCTGCAGTGCTTCGTCGTCGCCGGCGGCGTCACCGCGCTGATCCCGCTGACCGGCATGACGATGCCGTTCCTCGCCCAGGGAGGCTCCTCGGTCATCGCCAACTGGGCCCTGATCGCGATCCTGCTGCGCATCAGCGACACCGCACGCAGACCAGCCCCGGCGCCCGCGCCTTCGCCCGACGCCGAGATGACCCAGGTGGTACGCACATGAACAAGCCGCTCCGCCGCGTCGCCGTCTTCTGCGGCCTGCTGGTGATAGCCCTGCTCGTCCGGGTCAACTGGATCCAGTTCGTCGAGGCCGACGAGCTGCGCAACCACGAGGACAACCGGCGCGTGGCCATCGAGCGCTACGCCCACCCCCGCGGCAACATCATCGTCGGCGACAAGGCGATCACCGGCTCGACCGAGACGTCGGGCAGCGACTTCCAGTACAAGCGCACGTACAAGGACGGCCCCCTGTGGGCCCCCGTCACCGGCTACGCCTCCCAGGCGTTCGGCGCCAACCAGCTGGAGGCGCTGAACGACGGCATCCTCACCGGCAACGACGACCGGCTGTTCTTCAACCGCACGATCGACATGATCACCGGCAAGGACAAGAAGGGCGGCAACGTCGTCACCACCCTCGACGCGAACGTGCAGAAGGCGGCGTTCGAGGGCCTGGGCGACCGCAAGGGCGCCGTCGCCGCCATCGACCCGGAGACCGGCGCGATCCTCGGCCTGGCCAGCAGCCCCAGCTACGACCCGTCCTCGTTCGCGGGCAACTCCAACGAGGACGCGAAGAACTGGAAGTCGCTGAACGACGACAAGGACAAGCCGATGCTCAACCGGGCGCTGCGGGAGACGTACCCGCCCGGTTCCACGTTCAAGGTCGTCACCGCCGCGGCGGCGCTGGAGAGCGGCGAGTTCGACATGGACGAGCCGACCGGCGCCCCCGAGACGTACAAGCTGCCGCTGTCGACCAACACCCTGGGCAACGAGGTCAAGGGCGTGTGCAAGGACGCCACCCTGCGCGAGGCGCTCCAGTGGTCGTGCAACTCGGTCTACGCGATGATCAGCGACAAGGTCGGCAACGAGGGCATGAGGGAGATGTCCGAGAAGTTCGGCTTCGGCAACGCCGAACTCGACACCCCGGTCCGCGCCGCCGAGAGCATCTACCCGGAGATGGACCGCCCGCAGAACGCCATGGGCGGCATCGGCCAGGCGTCCAACCGCGCGACGCCGCTGCAGATGGCGATGGTCGCCTCCGCCGTCGCCAACGACGGCGAGCTGATGAAGCCGTACATGGTCGAGAAGCTGGTCGCGCCGAACCTCAACGACATCGAGGTGACGCAGTCGGAGAAGCTCAGCGAGCCGCTCTCCGGCGAGAACGCGCAGAAGATGCAGCAGATGATGGAGACCGTCGTCAACGAGGGCACGGGCTCCAACGCCAGGATCGACGGGGCCACCGTCGGCGGCAAGACGGGTACCGCGCAGCACGGCATCGACAACCGCGACCTGCCGTACGCCTGGTTCATCTCCTACGCCAAGGACCCCGACAGCGACAAGCAGATCGCCGTCGCCGTGGTGGTCGAGGACGCGAGCGCGAACCGTGACGACATCTCCGGCGGCGGCGTCGCGGCGCCGATCGCGAAGAGCGTCATGGAAGCCGGCCTGGGCCGCTAGCGGACCGCAGCCGGGCCGCGGGGACGATCGGGAAGCAGCAGGGGGACGAGAAGTGAAGTGGCGCGGGGGGTGTCACCCGGGGGGACTGCCGGGAATGTGAACGCGTGAGGGAACCGCGGGGCGGGCGTGCCGCGTCACCCGATAGCGGTCGGATACCGGTCGGATATCGGCTGACGGTCCGGCCCGAACGGTGTCATCGGCGCCCGGTACCGTATGCCGAGCAGCACGAGCCGGACACCCCGTGCCGACGCTCCGCTTCGGCACGGGAGCAGGAACGGAAGAGGGCTGGGAGAAGCTATGGAAGAGCCGCGTCGCCTGGGCGGGCGGTACGAGCTGGGCCAGGTGCTCGGCCGCGGCGGCATGGCCGAGGTCTACCTCGCCCACGACACCCGCCTCGGTCGTACGGTCGCGGTCAAGACGCTCCGTGCCGACATGGCCCGCGATCCCTCGTTCCAGGCCCGCTTCCGCCGCGAGGCGCAGTCCGCGGCCTCCCTGAACCACCCCGCCATCGTCGCCGTGTACGACACCGGCGAGGACTACATCGACGGCGTCTCCATCCCGTACATCGTCATGGAGTACGTCGACGGCTCCACGCTGCGCGAGCTGCTGCACTCCGGGCGCAAGCTGCTGCCCGAGCGCACGCTGGAGATGTGCACGGGCATCCTCCAAGCCCTGGAGTACTCGCACCGCAGCGGCATCGTCCACCGCGACATCAAGCCGGCGAACGTCATGCTGACGCGCACCGGCCAGGTCAAGGTCATGGACTTCGGCATCGCCCGCGCGATGGGCGACTCCGGCATGACGATGACGCAGACCGCCGCGGTCATCGGCACCGCCCAGTACCTCTCCCCCGAGCAGGCCAAGGGCGAGCAGGTCGACGCGCGCTCCGACCTGTACTCGACTGGCTGCCTGCTGTACGAGCTGCTGACCAGCCGGCCGCCGTTCGTCGGCGACTCCCCGGTGGCGGTGGCGTACCAGCACGTGCGCGAGGAGGCGCAGCCGCCGAGCGCGTTCGACCCCGAGGTCACGCCCGAGATGGACGCCATCGTGATGAAGGCGCTCGTCAAGGACCCGGACTACCGGTACCAGAGCGCCGACGAGATGCGCGCCGACATCGACGCCGCGCTGGAGGGCCTGCCCGTCGCGGCGGTCGCCGGCATGGGCGCCGCCGGCTTCCCCGGCGACACCCCGACCACCGCCATGACCCCGCAGAACGGCTACGGCACCACGATGCTGCCGCCTACGCGGGACG
Source organism: Streptomyces phytophilus (assembly GCF_013870535.1). Classification (GTDB taxonomy): domain Bacteria; phylum Actinomycetota; class Actinomycetes; order Streptomycetales; family Streptomycetaceae; genus Streptomyces; species Streptomyces phytophilus. The sequence goes on from NZ_JACBXC010000160.1 coordinate 6,479, forward strand.
ACGACGGCGGCATGGGCTACGACGACCGCGGCGCGGGCCGCCGCCGGCAGCAGAAGCGCAGCGGCGCGACGTCGACGGTGCTGCTGATCCTCGCCGGCATCCTGGTCCTCGTCGGCGCCATCTTCATCGGCAAGTCCATCTTCGGCGACCAGGGGGCCGACCCGGTCAAGGTGCCGGACGTGGTCGGCGAGAAGTTCGAGGACGCCGAGAGTTCCATGAGCAACCTCAAGCTCACCCTCACCAAGGACGGCGAGGAGCGCTGCGACCAGCCCAAGGGCACGGTGTGCAGCACCAACCCGGCGGCCGACGAGGAGGTCGAGCGCGGCTCGACCGTCAGGGCGGTCGTCTCCAAGGGCTCGGGCGTGCAGAAGGTCACCGTCCCGGACGTGACCGGCATGGACGCCGACGAGGCCGAGGACACCCTCCGGGAGGAGGGCTTCGACGTCGAGCAGGAGGAGCAGGAGTCCAGCGAGCCGGAGGGCCAGGTCCTGAGCCAGAACCCGGAGGGCGAGACCAAGGCCGCGCGGAACTCCACCGTCACGCTCACGGTCGCCGCCGCCCCGGAGGAGACCGAGCCGGCCGCGATCAACGTCCCGAAGGTCGACGGCCTGGCGTACGAGGACGCGAAGGCGACCCTGGAGGGCCAGGGCTTCGTCGTCCAGCGCACGGACCAGGAGACCGCCGACGCGGCCCCGGAGACGGTCGTCGCGCAGTCCCCGGAGGCCGGCACGGCAGCCACGGAGGGCGACACGGTCACCCTGACCGTCGCGGTGGAACCGGACGAGCCGGATGCGCTGACGGTGCCGTCGGACCTGGTCAACAAGACGGTCGGCGAGGCACGGGCCCAGCTGGAGGGCATGGGCCTGGTCGTCGGGGTCGTCCCCGGCGCCCCCTCGGACGACGCCGCGGTCATCATCGCCCACGACCCCCCGGCGGGCAGCGAGGTGGCCCCGGGCTCGACCGTGAACCTGGTCACACGACCGGGCGACGGGGACTAGGCCGGCCCCCCGGCCGGGTAGATCACCGCGATGCGAGCGCCCCCGCCGAGCGGGTAGGCTGGGGGCCGCTTCGGGGCCTTAGCTCAGTTGGTAGAGCGCTGTCTTTGCATGGCAGATGTCAGGAGTTCGACTCTCCTAGGCTCCACACCTGTCGGCAGAGCCCCGCGGGGCCGGTTTCTCCGGCCCCGCGGGGCTCTCGCGGTTTCCCGTGGGGAACGGGCGTGTACTACGGCGACAGGTGTCTGCTCAGAGGTCGTCCTCGCGTTCGTAGTACGCGCGGCGGGTGTCCGTCGGTTCGCCCGCTTCCGAGCGGGCCGTGCCGCCGCCCTCCGCGTCCATGTCCGCCGCCGCCTCGCGGGTCTCGGCGTCCTGGTCGCGGCCGGCGTCGGCGCGGTCGATGCGGGTCTCGCGGTCCATGTACTCGGTGTCGTCGACGATCCGGGTGGTGGAGGCGTCGGTGCCGGGTTCGGTGGCGTCCGGGGGTTCGACCATCCAGTCCGGGTTGATCTGGCGGTCCCACCAGCGCCAGACGACGACCGCTCCGGCGCCCAGGGCGCCGACGACGACGGTGCCCTTCGCCGTGCGGCCGACGACCTCGCGCCGGTGCCGCCTGCGT
>NZ_JACBXC010001600.1 GCF_013870535.1 Streptomyces phytophilus
CCCCGGCGACCCCGCCGCGCCCGAGGTGACGCTCCCCGAGGGCTACGAGTTCGTGCCCGGCGACCGCTACCACGTCGCCAGCCGCGCCGAGTACTACTCGTTCGTCCGCGGCCCCGCCACCCCCGACGGCATCGAGGTCTCCGTCCGCTGGCCCGGCGTCACCGTGGCCGCCGTCGTCCACATGGACACCCGGCTGCGCATCAGACGCGACCGCGCCGACCGCCACCGCATCGCCTTCACCCTCCCCGTCACCCAGCCCTCCGCCGACGCCAACCAGCCCACCCTGCAGATCTGGAGCCACCCCGACATATCCCCGGGTATGTACTACAAGCTCGACCACAACGACCCCGACCGCGTCGCCGGCCCCTGGGCGACCGTCGCATGGCCGGCCAAGGAGGCCCGCTCCCAGCTCCACCAACTCGTCGCCGCCCACCGCATCCTCGTCGACTCCGGCCTCAAGGCCGCCGCGGCGGCCAAGGGCCACCGCTGGTTCGTCGCCGGCTTCGAGTCGAACAACACCCTGCACGCCGACAACCCGCCTCACTGGCACATCTCGTACAACTCCGGCCCCGACTTCAACTCCCCCACCCACAACACCCACTTCTGGCTCGACGCCGACGCCCGGAACTTCTACAACGGCATGGACGTCACCGGCCTCGGCCGCCTGCGCCACTACGTCGGCGACCCGGCCCGCCTCTACGACTTCGCCGGCGACGCCAACGACGGCCGCGGCGCACTCGTCGCGACCATGACCATCCGCGAGGACGGCGGCATCGACATCGCCCCGCCCGGCGGCCCCGCGTACGCCCTGGCCGCGGGCCGCGACGGCACGCTGACCGAGGAGGTCACCGTCCTGCGCGACGGCCGCCCCTGGCTGCGGGTCGCGACCGAGGACCGCTACCGCGTCGGCCTCATGACCATCCGCACCCGGGGCCTGCGCCACGCCGCCGACAACGACTTCACGCTCCTGCGCTACGACCCGCTCACCGGTGTCCTCGCCTGAGCGACCCCGCGCCCGGCACCCCGACCCCCCACCCCCGGGTACGCGCAGTCAGATCCCCGGCCCGTACCCGGGGTCGGGCGGCCGCCGCGGCGACCACCACTCGGTGAGCCCCCACACCCCCAGCCCCAGCACCGCCACGGCCGCCACCGCCACCACCCAGGGCCGCCCCACCCACCGCA
>NZ_JACBXC010001601.1 GCF_013870535.1 Streptomyces phytophilus
CACGAATACCAGCCCGCGAAGGACGCCACGTCCATCGACGGCGCCGAGAGCAGCACCGGCGGCGAGAGGGTGGAGGCCGGCAAGACGTACTCCGACTCCCTCGCCCCCGGCGACAAGCTCTACTACAGCGTCACGCTCGACGCGAAGTCCAACGCCTGGATATCCGCCGTCGCCGTGCCGAAGCCGGCCGCCAAGGTCGCGTACGGCGACGGCATCGAGCTGGAGCTGGAGAGCAAGGGCGGCGAGCGGTGCAGCAACTCCGACGCCGACTTCCGCGCGGACGGCGGCGCCCGCCCGATCGCCAACTACGTCTGGCGCGTGGCCCAGCCCGACGGGCCCTGCCAGGAGCCCGGCGTCTACAACCTCATCGTCACCCGCGTCAGCGAGGCGACCTCCACCCCGGAGGACTGGTCGCTGGAGCTGCGCTTCATGGAGGAACCGCCGCTGGCGAAGGCGGGGTCCACGACCCCGCCCGACCCCGATTCGATCCCCACGACGCCGCCGCCCCCGCCCACGGACAAGGCCGAGCGGCGCGAGGGCGGCACCGGGTTCAACGACGCGGTCGGCATCGACCACGGCGTCTGGACGGACCGGATCCGGCCGGGTGACACGCACTTCTACCGGGTGCCGCTGGACTGGGGCCAGCAGCTCTTCCTGCAGACCGAGTTCGGTACGACGCGGGTGAGCGACGAGTCGGCGTACGCCTCCAACGGGGTGCGCGTCGACTTCTACAACCCCGCGCGCGGCTACATCGCCTCCACGGACGAGACGTACTACGGCGACGACCCCGCGGCGATCCAGGCGCTGAGCCCGCCGATCGCGTACGAGAACCGCTTCGCGGTGTACGACCGCGACTTCGGCAACGTCGGCTTCGCCGGCTGGTACTACGTCGCGGTCACCGTGTCGGAGGAGGTCGGCGAGTTCGCGGACGGGCCGGTGCCGGTGGAGCTGCGGACGACGATCAAGGGCGAGCCCAAGGAGGGCCCGGCGTACGACGGGGACGCGGCGGCGGCCGGGTTCGGCGTGACGGACGACGACCGCGACACCGCGGCGGAGGGCACGGCGGCCGGCGAGGACGGCGGCGGTGCCGGGAAGAAGATCCTGGCGATCGCGGGGATCGGCGCGGGCGTACTGCTGCTGGTCGGCCTGGGGCTGTGGACGCTGCTGGCGCGGCGCGTCC
>NZ_JACBXC010001602.1 GCF_013870535.1 Streptomyces phytophilus
GGGTCGAAGAGCGCGAGGAGCGCGTGGAAGTCCTTCCCGCGCGAAGCGGTGAGGAACGCGCCGGCGATCGCACTCCAGCGCGCGGTGACACCCCAGTCCGCCGGCGCACCCGTGGCAGAAGCGGCGTCGGGGGCGCACGGGTCGCCGGAGGGTACGCCCAGCGCATCCTCGGCACCGCGGCCGTCGTCCGCACGCCCGGCCCCGGAGCCCTGCACACGCCGCCGGGCCCGAAGCGCCAGTTGCCGGGTGGCGGCCGGCGAGCGCCGGACGATCGGCGCGATCTCGTCGTACGGAATGGCGAACATGTCGTGCATCACGAACGCGAGCCGCTCCGCGGGCGCCATCGAGTCGAGCACGGCGAGCAGCGCGATCCCGACGGAGTCGCCGCGGAAGCCCGCCCGGCTCGGGCCGGCCCCGTCCGCTCCCTCCGCTCCGGGATCGCCCATCGCCCCATTCGTCACGTTCGGTGGCCGATCTCCGCCTTGATACGGGCACGGTGAGCCCTCGCCCCGCGCCGTCCGGGCCCGGAGAATGTCCAAGGACGCCTCGGCCACGGCCGTCCGCAGCAAGCCGCCGAGGCTCTCCACCCCGTCCGTTCCCGCCCGGCTCACCTGCAACCACGCCTCCCGCACGGCTTCCTCGGCCAGCTCGGCCGAGCCCAGGACCCTGTGGGCGACCGCGCGCAGCTGCGGGCGGTGCTCGTCGAAGCGCAGGGCCAGGAACTCGTGCTCGTTCATCGGGTCCTTCCTTCGTTCCACCGTGTCACCACCGTGACCAGCGAAGGGCGGCCGATGTGACAGCCCGGGTCCGCGGTGTTCGGGTCGTGAGACGTTGTTGCCGGGTGCACGGGGGCCGTGTTCCGATCGCCGCATGACTCGCCGCATCGTGATCGTCGGGGCCGGCATCGTCGGCTCGTCGCTGGCCCGGGAGCTGGCCGGGCGGGACGGCTGCCAGGTCACCGTCCTCGACCGCTCCCCCGCCGGCCGGCTGTACGGGTCCACGGGACACGCGCCCGGCTATGTCGGCGTGCTCGGCGAGGCCCCCGTCCTCACCGCGCTGGCCCGTGCCACGGTGCGCATCTACCGGGAGATCACGGACGAACACGATGTGACGGGCGGCGCGGGCTTCGAGGAGACCGGCTGCCTGGAGGTCGCCACCACGCCCGCGGCGTACGAGACG
>NZ_JACBXC010001603.1 GCF_013870535.1 Streptomyces phytophilus
CCCCCGGCGGCCCCGCCGAGCCGGTCGAGCCCGCGGGGCCCGGGGACCCCGGCGACCCCGAGGAGCCCCGCAAACCCGACTCCCGCACCCTCACCCGCACCCTCTTCGCCCAGCTCACGGCCCTGGAACCCGGCACCCCCGAGCACACCCGCGTCCGTACCGCGCTCATCGAGGCCAACCTGCCCCTCGTCCGCTACGCCGCCGCCCGCTTCCGCAGCCGCAACGAGCCCATGGAGGACGTCCTCCAGGTCGGCACCATCGGCCTCATCCACGCCATCGACCGCTTCGACCCGGCCCGCGGCGTGCAGTTCCCGACCTTCGCCATGCCCACGGTGGTGGGCGAGATCAAACGTTACTTCAGGGACAACGTCCGCACCGTCCACGTCCCCCGCCGGCTGCACGAGCTGTGGGCCCAGGTCAGCGGCGCCACCGAGGACCTGACCGTACGGCACGGCCGCGCACCCACCACCGCCGAGATCGCCGCGCATCTGAAGGTCGGCGAGGACGAGGTACGGGCCTGCCGCGAGGCCGGCCGCTCGTACTACGCCACCTCCCTCGAAGCCGCCCAGGAGGGCGACGGCATGCCGGGGCTGCTGGACCGGCTCGGGTACGAGGACCCGGCGCTGGCCGGCGTCGAGCACCGCGACCTCGTACGGCATCTCCTCGTCCAACTGCCGGAGCGCGAACAGCGCATCCTCATGCTGCGCTACTACCGCAACATGACCCAGTCGCAGATCAGCGCGGAGCTGGGGCTGTCCCAGATGCACGTGTCCCGGCTGCTTTCGCGCAGCTTTGCGCGACTGCGATCCGCAAACCGGATCGATTCCTAACCGGATCGGGTAGGACTCTTCGGGGTCATCGCTGACGTTCAGGCTCCGTATCTGCGCGTATATGTCGACTTGGCGCTACAGCGCGTTGCCGACTTGTGACATTCTGCTGGAACGGTGTTTGGCGTGCCCCGGCACCCGGTATCTCAGTCGGAGGCTGCTTCTCTCGGCAGTCCGGCGGGAGTCGAGTCTCCACCGGTACAAACGGGAGGGGCGGCCTGGAACCGTCCGCGACCTCAAGGGGGTGGCATGTCCGCAGAACTGGGCAGCTCGCAGATGCTCACCGAAGTCGCGCCTGTCGGCGCACAAGCGGCTTTCCCCGACGCCCGGGCCGCCACGGCCCAGGGCCCT
>NZ_JACBXC010001604.1 GCF_013870535.1 Streptomyces phytophilus
AGCCGACCCGGGTGCTCGGCGCCATGCTGCGGCAGGTGATGGCCGACACCGCGGAGCGGCGCGACTTCCGCGTCTTCGGCCCGGACGAGACGGCGTCCAACCGGCTGCAGGAGCTGTTCGAGGTCACGGACCGCGCGTGGCAGGCGGAGACGGAGCGGACCGACGAGCACCACGGGCCGCACGGCCGGGTCATGGAGGTGCTCTCCGAGCACCTGTGCCAGGGCTGGCTGGAGGGGTACGTCCTCACCGGCCGGCACGGGCTGTTCTCGTCGTACGAGGCGTTCGCGCACATCGTCGCGAGCATGGCCGCGCAGCACATCAAGTGGATCCAGACCGCGCGGGAGGAGCCCTGGCGGGCGCCGGTCGCCGGGCTCAACTACCTGCTGACCTCGCACGTCTGGCGGCAGGACCACAACGGCTTCAGCCACCAGGACCCCGGCTTCGTCGACCACATCCTCAACAAGAGCCCCGGCGTCGTCCGGGTCTACCTGCCGCCGGACGCCAACACCCTGCTGTGCGTGGCCGACCACGTGCTGCGCACCCGCGACGTCGTCAACGTCGTCGTCGCCGGCAAGCAGCCGTCGTTCGACTGGCTGACGCCGGAGCAGGCCCGCGCGCACTGCCTGCGCGGCGTCGGCATCTGGGAGTGGGCCGGCAGCGAACGCCCCGGCGAGGCGCCGGACGTGGTGCTGGCCTGCGCCGGGGACGTGCCGACGCAGGAGGTGCTGGCCGCGGCGGGGCTGCTGCGCGAGCACCTGCCGGAGCTGGCGGTACGGGTCGTCAACGTCGTCGACATCGCCCGGCTGATGCCGCACGAGGACCATCCGCACGGGATGACGGACCGGGAGTTCGACGCGGTGTTCACCCGCGACACCCCGGTCATCTTCGCGTACCACGGCTATCCGTGGCTGATCCACCGGCTCGCCTACCGGCACGCGGGGCACGACCAGTTGCACGTGCGCGGCTACAAGGAGATGGGCACCACGACCACGCCCTTCGACATGGTCGTACGCAACGACCTCGACCGCTACCGGCTGGTGATGGACGTCATCGACCGCGTCCCGGGCCTGGCCGTCCGCGCGGCGGCGGTGCGGCAGCGGATGGAGGACGTACGGGGCAGGCACCACGCCTGGATCCGCGAGCACGGTACGGACCTGCCGGAGGTGGCGGACTGGACG
>NZ_JACBXC010001605.1 GCF_013870535.1 Streptomyces phytophilus
GCCGCCTCACGCGGCCCCGAGCTGCATCTGCGGAAGCCGGCCTACCGGGCGGAGCGAGAGCTGCTGAAGCTGGCGTTGCAGTTTCCCGGGCACGTGTCTCCCGAGTTCGATGCGTTCGAGACCGACGAGTTCACCGCGGAGCCGTATGCGGCCGTGCGCCAAGTCGTCCGCGAGGCGGGTGGGACCACTGGGGCGGACGCCGAATTCACCGCCCGGCTGCTGGAGGCCGCCGAGGACGACACGGTGAGGCGACTCATTCGCGAGCTCATGGTGGAGCCGCTGGACATGCCGAAGCTCCGGCCGAGAGAAGTCGATCGCGCGTACGCGGGCTTGTGGCTCGTCGCGGTGCGGTTGCAGGCCGTGGAACGGCGGATCGCCGAGGTACACAGCGCGTTCCGCCGCGCCAGCTCCGAGTCCGCGGGCCAGGAAGTCGCGGCGATGCAGGCCGAGGTGCAGGTGCTGCAGAAGTACCGGGCTGATCTGCGCAGCAGGGGCGCGGCAGCGCTCTGACGCGGACGCGGAGACGCGGCGCCGGGTCAGTCGCCGTCGGCGGCGGCCTCCGGCGGGTTCATACCGAGATGCTCCATGATGGCCACCTGCCCGGACACCAGCACACCGAGCACCTTGCCGTGCTCGAAGAGCATCTTGCTGTGTGCCTCCAGGACCTTGCTGTGTGCCTCCAGGACCTTGCCCTGGTCAAGCTGTGTCTGCCGCAGCGCCTGAAGAATCCCCCCCCCACGAGCAGCGGCCCCCCTCCGGGTACTGAGGGCCCAAGTGTGACCGTCGCGGCACATGGCGGTCAAATCACCAGTGTGACCGTAGGGTCACGCTGTGCGAGGAATTGCGCTGCCCCGAGCGTGCGCATTCGTCCGTTGCGTAACCATCCGGTCACGGGCCGGGCACAAATTGTGGTCGCACGACCCTACTGCCAGGCGTGTGTCGTACCCCACACTGGGGGCGGTGCCTGAGTCCTCGGAGCGTGGCGGTGTTGCCCGGAAGGGGCGGCAAGCCGCCAGGGATCCGCTATCCACGATCGGGACGGAAGGCGGCGAGTACGCCGCAGCCGTTCCGCTGCCCCACGTCCCCGAACCGGCAGTGACCACCCTGGAGGTCGCCCCCGTGCAGACCCAGACCCTCAAGACTTCCCTTCGGGCCGGGCGCGAGGGCGCGCCCGAC
>NZ_JACBXC010001606.1 GCF_013870535.1 Streptomyces phytophilus
CCAGCTGCTCGCGGTGGTGCGCGGTCAGCCAGCCGGACAGGTCGGGCCCGGCGGGGACGATGCCGGTGGGGTTGATGCCCGTGTGCACCTCGTAGTAGTGCCGCTTGATGTGGTCGAAGTCGACCGTGTCGCCGAAGCCGGGCGTCTGGTAGAGGTCGCGGGCGTACGCCCACAGCACTCGATCCTCCGCGATCTTGTTGCGGTTGCACTTGAAGTGGCCCTGATAGACGGGGTCGAAGCGGACCAGGGTGGTGAACAGCCGGATGTCGGCCTCGGTGATGCTCTCGCCGACCAGGTAGCGGCGGCCGGACAGCCGCGCGGACAGCTCGTCCAGCTGCCGGAACACGTCGTGGTACGCGGCCTCGTACTCGTCCTGGGTGGTGGCGAAGCCGGCCCGGTAGACGCCGTTGTTGACGTTCCGGTAGACGCCGTCCACCACCTCGTCGATCTCGTCGCGCAGCGCCTCGGGGTAGAGGTCGGGCGCGCCGTCGCGGTGCAGGGCCGTCCACTCGGTGGCGAAGTCCAGGGTGATCTGCTGGAAGTCGTTGGTGACGAGCTTGCCGCTGGGCACGTCGACGATCGCGGGCACGCTGACGCCGCCCGGGTAGCCGGTCTCGCGCGCGTCGTACGCCTCGCTGAGGAAGCGGATGCCCAGCACCGGGTCGCGGTCGTCGGGGTCGAGCGTGAAGCGCCAGCTCCGGTCGTCCTGGATCGGGTCGGTGACGCCGATGGAGATCGCCGGCTCCAGGCCGAGCAGCCGCCGGGAGATCAGCGTGCGGTTGGCCCACGGGCAGGCCCGGTTGACCACGAGCCGGTAGCGCCCGGCCTCGACGGGCCAGCCGTCCTCGCCGGCCGCGGTGATCCGGTCGGCGAAGTGGCTGCGGGAGCGCTTGAAGCGCTTCCTGCCGTACTCCGTGTTGCCCTGCCCGTCCTGCCCCGCCCCGTCGTTCCCGCTGCTCATCGCCGGCTCCTTCGTCGACCTGGCTGACACCGCCGGCACCATTGTCCAGTGCGCCCGGGCCCGCTGTCAGGCGATGCGGTGCCCGCCGGGCGAGTCGCCGCACGGCCGGATCAGGTCTTTGCTCCGGCCGTGCGGTAGTGGTATGTGCACAGCTCGCGGAAGCCGGCGCGTGCGTACAGCCGCAGGGCCGCCGGGTTGTCGCGCTCCACCTG
>NZ_JACBXC010001607.1 GCF_013870535.1 Streptomyces phytophilus
GCCGGGCTGCGGTGGCGGCTGCCGCCGCGAAACATACTGAAAGCCATGGACCGCCTCGGTCCCACATCGCGGCCCTCGCCTTCCACCCTCGTGCGGACGGCAGCCATACTGGACGAGTCGGGGGATAAGGCCACGGGTAACAGCCACGAGTGACGACGAGGCGGCGACAGCGGGGGCGGCAGGGGGAGATGGCGGAGACCAGGCTGATCCAAGGCCGCTACCGGCTGCTCGAACTCCTCGGCCGCGGCGGCATGGGCGAGGTCTGGCAGGCCCGCGACGAGTCGCTGGGCCGCCGCGTCGCCGTCAAGTGCCTCAAGCCCGCAGGACCGCACCGCCAGGGGCACCCGCTCTCCACGGCGATACAGGAGCGCTTCCGCCGCGAGGCCCGGGTCGCGGCGCTGCTCCAGCACCGCGGCGTCACCGTCGTGCACGACTTCGGCGAGGACGAGGGCGTGCTGTACCTCGTCATGGAGCTGCTCCAGGGCCGCAACCTCAGCCAGTTGCTGGAGGCGGGCGGGCACCGGCCGCTGCCGGTCGGGGAGATCATCGACATCGCCGAGCAGGTCGCGGCGGCGCTCGCGTACACCCATGACCAGGGCGTCGTCCACCGGGACCTGAAGCCCGCGAACATCATGCGCCTCGGCGACGGCACGGTGAAGATCCTCGACTTCGGCATCGCCCGCCTCGCGCACGACATCGGCTTCACCTCGCGCCTCACCGGCGCGGCGGGCATGGCCATGGGCACCCCGCACTACATGTCGCCCGAGCAGATCTCCGGCGGCGGTGGCATCGACCACCGCAGCGACCTGTACTCGCTGGGCTGCGTCCTGTACGAACTCGCCACCGGCGTGCCCCCGTTCGACATGGACGACGCCTGGGCGATCCTCGTCGGCCACCGCGACACCCCGCCGGAACCCCTGCGCACCCACCGCCCGGAGATCCCCGAGCCGCTGGAACGGGTGGTCCTCGACCTGCTCGCCAAGGCGCCGGAGGACCGGCCGGCGGACGCGGGTGACTTGTCGACACGGCTGCGGGGGAGCCGCGCAGCGGCGGAAGCGGCGGGCCCGGGGCGGGGCAACGGCTCGGCCTCGGACGGTGCCGGCCGCGGCACGCGGACCAAGGGGACCGGAGAGGGCGGGGAGAGCGGCGGGCAGAGCGGCAGGGAGAGCG
>NZ_JACBXC010001608.1 GCF_013870535.1 Streptomyces phytophilus
GGCGACGTACGCGAGGTCGACGCCAGCGGGTACGGCGACGCCGGCGGGCTGGTGTTCTCCCCCGACTCCGCCTGGCTGGCCTGGTCCCACCCGGGCCCCGGCGAGCTGCGGCAGCTGCGCCTGGCCACCACCGACGGGCTGGCCGTCGCCGAGGCCACGCCGCTGCGCTTCCGCGACTACTCCCCGGCGTTCACCGCCGACGGCAAGCACCTGGCGTTCCTGTCCGAGCGGGCCTTCGACCCCGTCTACGACAGCCACGTCTTCGACCTGTCGTTCCCGTACGCCTGCCGCCCCCACCTGATCACGCTGGCCGCCGAGACGCCCTCGCCGTTCGGCCCGCAGCGCCACGGCCGGGCCCCCGAGCGGGGCAGCTCCGACGACGGCGACGACGCCGGCTCCGCCTCCGGCGACACCCCGCCGGTCACCCGCATCGACCTCGACGGCCTCGCCGACCGGATCCTGCCCTTCCCCGTCGAGGCCGCCCGCTACTCGACGCTGCGCGCCGCCGAAGGCGGCCTGCTGTGGCTGACCCACCCGCTGCGCGGCGTCCTCGGCACCGACGCCGCGGGCCCCGACGACGACGGGCCCACCAGCCGGCTGGAGCGCTACGACCTGGGCAAGCAGCGCGTCGAGGAACTCGCCGACGACGCCGAGGGCTTCACCGTCACCGGGGACGGCACCCGGATCCTGCTGCGCACCGACGGCAAGCTGAAGGTCGTCCCCGCCGACCGCAAGGCCAGCCACGTCGACGACGGCGACGGGGACAACGTCACCGTCGACCTCACGCGCGTACGGCAGCTGCTCGACCCGGCCGCGGAGTGGCGGCAGATGTACGCCGAGGCCGGCCGGCTGATGCGCGACCACTTCTGGCGCGCCGACCTCGGCGGCGTCGACTGGGACGGCGTGCTGGACCGCTACCGCCCGCTGCTGGAGCGCGTCGCCACCCACGACGACCTCGTCGACCTGCTGTGGGAGGTGCAGGGCGAGCTGAACACGTCCCACGCCTACGTCATCCCCCCGGGCGGCGGCACCGGCGCGGGCGCACCGGAGCGGCGGCAGGGGCTCCTCGGCGCCGACATCACCCGCGGGGACGACGGCCGCTGGCGCGTCGAGCGGATCCTGCCGTCCGAGACCTCCGACCCGCACGCCCGCTCCCCGCTGACCGC
>NZ_JACBXC010001609.1 GCF_013870535.1 Streptomyces phytophilus
GTCGCTCATGTCAGCTACCTCTCCGTCGTACCCGCGCCCCACCGGCGCCTCGACAAAAGACGGCCCGATGTTAGGGCCTGTCGTTCGGGGTGCGGGAGACTTGCGGCGGCGTGCTCGTTAAATCGGCGGCAACACTGCGTCTCGGCCGGTCGAATCCGGGGTGGGAACCGCGCGGACAGGCGAGTATGGTCGCAAGCGTCACCATCCCGACCGGAGGATCCTTCGTTGTTCCGCATCCTGATCAAGGCGTTTCTCGGCTTGCTCATGCGTGTCCTGTACCGCCCCCGGGTGGAGGGCCACGAGCACATCCCCGGCACGGGCCCGGTCGTCCTCGCCGGCAACCACCTCACGTTCGTCGACTCGATGTTCCTCGGCCTGGTCGTGAAGCGGCCGGTCTTCTTCATCGGCAAGGACGAGTACGTCACGGGCAAGGGCGTCAAGGGCCGGCTGATGGCCTGGTTCTTCACCTCGGTCGGGATGATCCCGGTGGACCGGGACGGCGGCCGCGGCGGCGTCGCGGCGCTGATGACCGGGCGCCGGATCCTGGAGGAGGGCCGGGTCTTCGCCATCTACCCCGAGGGCACCCGCTCCCCCGACGGCCGGCTCTACCGGGCGCGTACCGGCGTGGCGCGGCTGACGCTGATGACCGGCGCGCCGGTGGTGCCGTTCGCGATGGTCGGCACGGAGAAGATCCAGCCGGGCGGCTCGGGCCGGCCGCGGATCGCCCGGTTCACGGTGCGCTTCGGCGAGCCGCTGGACTTCTCCCGCTACGAGGGCATGGACCGCGACCGGTACGTGCTGCGCGCGGTGGCCGACGAGGTGATGAGCGAGGTCATGCGGCTGTCCGGCCAGGAGTACGTCGACGTGTACGCCACGAAGGTGAAGTCGGCGGCCTGAGCCGTACGCGCGGGGACCCGCAGCCCCGCGGCGGCTACTTCTCCAGCACCTCCCCCGGCCCGCCGTCCCGCGGCCCGTCGCCCTCCGCCCCGCCGTCAGCGGCCCCGCCGTCCGCGGACCCGCGCATCTTCGCGGGCAGCCCGTCCGGCGGCCCGCCCGGGACGCGGGCACCCGCCTCCGCACCCGCGTCGGGCAGCCACAGCACGAACGTGCTGCCCGCGCCCACCCGCGAGAAGAGCCGCGGCCGCCCGCCGTGCGACTCCACGA